>DAOWJK010000019.1 GCA_030640395.1 Nanobdellota archaeon
ATGCTTTTATTTTTTCATTTGTGTCTTCAACTTTTCTTAAAACTTTTATTTCATAGACAATGTCTTTTCCTGCCAGGGGATTGTTGAAGTCAACCATGACTCTTCCTCCTGAAACTGTGAGGATTTTTGCCATTCTGTTGTCAAAGTTGAACATAACCCCCGGCACAGGATTAATTTTGTGTTGCTGAAAAACTTTCATCGGCATCATCTGCACAAGTTTGGACTCCCTGTTTCCAAAAGCTTTTTCCGGCGAGAGTTCAATTGTGTATTTCCCAATTTCTTTTCCAATCAGAAAATCATCCACTCCTTTAAGAAACATGCCTTCCCCCAGACAAAAAACAAGAGGTTTTGGAATTGTGTTTAGTTTTACTTTTTCAATATCTTCTTTAATATTTGAATCAAAAATTTCTCCATCTTTAACTTTTCCTGTGAATTCTATTTCAATGAAATCTTTTTTCTTTAAAGTCATCTTATTATTTTAGTAAAAATATTTATAAATGTATTTCTTTTTGAGTTATCATGGTTTTAAAAATAATCAATGCAACAGAGGCGAGAGTTGGGACAAATATTCTTATTGACGGGAAGCCGTTTATTGTTAAGAAAATTGATATAAGCAAGACAGGGAAGCACGGGCATGCCAAGGCGCGGATTGAGGCTGTTGGAATTCTCGACCGGAATAAGAAAGTTTTTGTTGTGCCGGGGCATGACAGGCTTGAAGTTCCGCTTGTTGATAAAAGAAAAGCGCAGGTTCTTTCAAAAGCAGACAAAAAAGCAAGTGTCATGGATTTGGAAAGTTTTGAAACATTGGAGATTGATTGTCCTGACCAGGAAATTTTTAATTCATTGGAAGAAAGCGGGAATTGTGAGTATTGGGATATTGAAGGTGTGAAAATCATAAAAAGAAAACTATGATTTTTTCACCATAAGCATTTTTTGCATAGCAAAAAACACAAAGGTGTGAAAATAATTAAAAGAAAACTCTGATGAGTTTGCATTCATTAGATTTATAAACAAATTAAACAAAAGGAAATTGTAAAATGGCAAAAATTCCAGAACTAAAATCAAAAGATTTCAATTGCGAAATTTTAGGAGGAAAAAATCGCTAAAATTCCGGAAGCACAAAACAGATTATTTAAGAATATTTTTGTATGCAAGAAATGCAAAGCTAAAATCAGGGCAGACCCTCAAAAAATTTTAAAGGGAAAAGTAAGGTGCAGAAAATGCAAGAAAAGTGCATTCAGGCCTTTGAAAAAGAAATAGGTTTTTAAACAATCTTCTTTAATAATTAATAGAGGATAAAATGAATTTAATTATTTGCGATATTTTTTTATTAGTCTTATTTGCGATATTTGTTTCTGTTTTTCTTTATCAGAAGAAAAAGAATTTGAAACAAGAAGGGATTTTATTTTTGTATAAAACCAAATGGGGCATAAAATTAATTAATTATATTGGGGAGAAATATAAAAGAACTTTAAAATTTTTAAGTTATATCTCAATAAGTTTGGGTTATATTTTAATGATAGGAATGCTTTTTATGCTGTTTCAGACAGTTTATCTTTATCTGACTACTTCTATTTCACAGGTGATTAAAATTCCGCCAGTAGCTCCGCTGATTCCTTATTTTCCAAAATTGTTCGGGCTGCAAAGTTTGTTCCCTCCGTTTTATTTTATTTATTTTATTGTTGCACTTTTGATTGTTGCGACAGTTCATGAATTCTCGCACGGGATTTTTGCAAGAAAATCTAATATAAAAATAAAGTCCACAGGATTTGCCTTTTTCAAATATTTCCCTGCTTTTTTCGGAGCGTTTGTAGAGCAGGACGAAAAACAAATGGAGAAAGCCAAAAAGTTTGACCAGATGAGTGTGCTGTCTGCCGGAGTTTTCGCGAATGTTGTTTTTGCGATTTTGTTTTATGTGATTTTATTTGGGTTTTTTTCTTTTGCTTTTACAGCGTCAGGGATTACGTTTAATACATATGCCTATGAAATTCTTCCGGTAGCAAGCATTACTTCTGTAAATGGGGTTATATTAAATAACCCTTCTATTGAGGAATTCGCAAGTCAGTTAAAAGAAAATAAAACCTTTAATGAAATATCTATTGAAGAAAAAAATTATGTGGGTGTGAAAAGCACAGGGGTTATTCAAATAGAGGGCCAGGAAGTATATGTTGCCGCATTATATTATGATGCACCTGCAATAAATTCTAATTTGAGTGAAATAATTAGTGAGATTAATAGTGTCAAAATTGATAGCATTGAAAAATTGCAGGAAGAGCTGGAGAAGTATTCACCTGGAGAAGAAATAAAAATCAAAACTATTGAAGACGACCTGGTTTCTGTTAAAGAAATAGTTCTTGGAGCGCATCCTGAAAATGAGAAAGTTGCCTGGTTAGGTGTTGGTTTTGTAGATTCCAAGCAAGGTGTCTTGAATAAAATTATTGGTTTTTTTCCTTCTTATAAAAAAGCAAATATTTATTATGAACCTGCTAATGATTTAAGTGTTTTTGTCAAAGATTTTTTATGGTGGGTATTTGTGATTAATCTTCTTGTGGCATTGTTTAACATGCTTCCGGTAGGAATCCTCGACGGGGGCAGGTTTTTTTACCTGACAATTTTGGGAATCACAAAATCTGAGAAAGTTGCGAAAAGAGGATTTAAAATTATGACCCAATTAATTTTACTTTCATTTATTGCACTTATGATAAAGTGGGCATTTAGTTTTTTTTAGAGACCTAATTCAAATTATAGAAACCTAATAGTTCTTTGTTTCTCTCTCCATTCGCCCTAAAAAGAAATTCCTCTCTATATTGTTCAGGAACTTGGTTTAAGTGCATCCTAAGAATTTTATGCTGATCTGAATTTGTTCCAGGAAAAGAACTCTTTCCGAAATAAAAAAAATCAAATTTATCTTCCTCGGAAGAAAGAATGGGAAGATCATATTTCTTGGATAATCTGGCTAATCTTTCTAGCTCTTTTTTTGTTAATCTTCTATCAGAAAAAGACTGGACATCTCTAAAAAGAGGATGATTATCCTCTCTAATATTTCTTAAACTATCAAAGACTGACTGAACATGGACAAATTTGGTGTATAAATCAGTTAGAAAGTCGTAATCTTTCTGAGCCATTCCTTCAGGAGAGTTTTCTCTTAATCCTAAATTCCTTTTATATAGAGGTTTAAGAATCTTTTCAATTTCACTTTTGTGCATATTGATTCAATAGCAAACTTATTTAAAAAGATTTGTTTCTTACAAACTATATTTTAAGACATTAAATCCTATTAAAATGATTCCAGAGAAACTTAAAAAAATATTAAAAAAGCAACATTATGAAATTGTCGGGAAGCATTCTGCTGTTCAGATTTGTCGTTGGACAAAAAAGTCTTTGAGGGATGAAGGCGTTTGTTACAAGGAAAAGTTTTATGGGATTAAAGCGCATTTGTGCTGTCAGATGACTCCTGCTGTGATGTGGTGTCCGAATAAGTGCATTCATTGCTGGCGTGCGATTGAGTTGACTCTTGGAGAAAAACTTAAAGGTAAAATTGATTCACCAAAAGAAATTATTGATGGATGCATTAAAGCTCAGAGGAAATTATTGCAGGGTTTTAAGAAACTTCCAGATGCACCTAAAAAACAATTAAGCAAAGCGAACATGAAGAAGTGGGAAGAGGCGCAGGAGCCAATGCAGTTTGCGATTTCGCTTTCTGGGGAGCCGACTGTTTATGAAAAAATTGGGGATTTAATTGAGGAACTTAGAAAAAGAGGAAAGACAAGTTTTCTTGTCAGTAACGGACTTTATCCTGAAAAACTTAAAGAAATTGAAAAGAAAAATCAGTTGCCGACGCAGTTATATATTTCTGTGAATACTCCTAACAAAAAACTTTACGACAAGTTTCACAGAAGCTGCAAAAAAAATGCATGGGAAAAATTAAACGAGACTTTGGCATTTCTTCCTGAGTTAAAAGGAAAAACCCGGACTGTTTTTAGAATGAATCTTGTTAAAGATTTAAATATGATTGAACCAGAAAATTACGCGAAGTTGATTAAAAAATCAAAACCAATGTTTGTTGAAATTAAAGGATTTATGAGTGTTGGTTTTGCAAGACAGAGATTGGGTTATGACAGAATGCCAACTCATGAAGAAATGAAAGAATTTTCTGAAAAGTTAGTTAAAGAATTAAATTCAATTGGAGAAAATTATAAAATTCTTGGTGAGAAAATTGAGAGCAGGGTTTTGGTTTTGGGGAAGGATAAGAGGGAGTTGAAGATAAAAGAGAGTGAAAAATGATTAGACACACTATAATAAAAAATGACACCAACATATACCAAACATAAAACAGTTCCTTTAACAGAAGAGGAAATCAAAAAAAAGTATAAAGAAATTAAAGAAGAACTGCAGGAGGTTTTGGAGTGGAAAAAAGAAGAAGAGGGCAAACTTGCTGATGCTAAATCTTCTCCTCAAAAAAAAGCCGCGGCTAAAAGAGCTTTAAAAAAAGTTGCGAGAAGAATTAATACTGTTCAGGGGCAGATAATTTATTGGAAACTTAGATTAAAAGGTGAGAATCATTTTAAAGCAAGTATTGAAAAAAATGAATATTGGGCAAGGTGCGGGGAGAGGAAGGAAGGGAATTAAAGGGGATTTACAAATTTTTTGCAGAAGCCAAAAATAAGTCTTGTTCAATCTTTAAGCGAGCCAAACCTTACTCTCTCTGTTTCGTAGCTCGTGCATAAAAAAAATACGGGGCACGGAAAAACGGACTACCGTTACAATCTAGGATAAATCCGTTGGGATCTGTAAAAAATCTAGCGATAGTACTATCTTCTTTTTCGAACACAGTATCTAATTCTTCTTTTGGACACGAATAACTTAAATATCCTGCCTTTATTTTTTTAGTTGGAAGTCCTTGTTTTGTATAGGACTTATTCAACCAATCTTCCAAAGAAATTCCACCCCCTCTAGCTTCAAGAGGAGGAATAAGCTCAGATGTTCTATTTTCCATCAAAGTATTTTCGTCAATAACTTCTGATTTTTTGACTATCTTTCTATTCTCATCAAAAACATTATAATTAATAATCAAATTTTTTTCTTCAACCTTAAAATTCGCATCAAGCAACTCTGCTCTAGGAGGACTTCTGACTCCAATTATGCCATTATAAACATCAGGAAAATATTCTTTAGTGTATTTTAAAAATTCCACAAATTCCAAAATTGTCGGCATTTTTTGATCTTTTGAATGAAATTCATTTTGTGTATCAAACCAATTTCCTTTGGGGAGAGTTGCTACTTCTGCCACACAAAGATTTATGGAAGGAACATAAATAAAACCAGGATCATCTTTTGATTTTGAGATAGAATATTCTACTCCTGCCGGTTCTACAATCTTGCTTGCTCTTTCATAATATGATATTGATGCCATACCTTTTTCACAAATCCAATATTTATAAATCTTCCCATTCTGTTACTTTTCAAAAATAGTTACAAATCAATAACTCCTTCTTTTGTTAATGCAGCAAATCTAATTCCAACAGGCAAATTAATCAGGGCAGAAATTAAAGCCATGTGTTGTTTGCCGTCGCCAGATGCGATTGTGAGTGCGACTTCTGTTCCTGAGAATTTTCCCTTTAATTTTGATTTTAAATCCTGCTGAAGGTCTTTTATTTTCTGGCTTAAATCAATTCTGACAAATTCAAATTGTTTCTCATGCTTAAAATCTTTTGCAAAATCCCCTCCGATGATTACAATCTTGTCCCATTCTCCATGAGTCATCAATCCTGCAACTTGCGCCCATGTGGCTTTTCCTGTTGAGAGTAGTGCTACTAATTCCATTACAAAAATAAAACAAATCTATTTTTAAGGATTGTTGTGATACTAAAGAACAATAATAATTATATATCTCTGTAATTAAAAAATTATATGACAGAATGGAGATATGAAATTCAAACAAAAATTCCTAGAGATTTTAATCCAAAAATAGAAGGGGCAACATTGGATTCCATTATTGGTTCATGTCCAAATGTCATTAATTGGAAAATCCCCTGGATAAATAGAGAAACTATAATAATTTTTGACACAAAAAACAAAATAAGAAGTGAAGAAATAGTATATTTAAAAGAGCAATTAAAAGGTGAATTTGATAATAACTATTTTAATATTAAACAAATAAAAAAAGGTGCACGAGATTCTAGTGGATGTCTTAATTTCTAAAACCAAACATTTTATAAACCTCTATCTTCTCAAAAATTTACCGGTTTAACTACATCATCAGAAAATATATTCTATGTTTTTGGTGCATAATGTAGGACGGATTTGAAGATGGCAGAATTAAAAGAAAAACTAACTAAAGCATTAGCTGAATTAAGAAAAGACAAAGAAAGAAAGTTTGACCAGACAGTGGACTTAATTGTGAATCTGCAGAAATTTGATGTGAAAAAAAATCAGGTTAATATTTTTATCAATGTTCCTCATAAAATTAAAGACAAAAAAATTGCAGGTTTTTTAGAGTCAAAAAATTCCAATGTTGAGACAATTACGCAGGCAGAATTTAAGAGTTATGCTGATAAAAAGAAGTTGAAAAATCTTGTGAAGAAGTTTGATTTTTTTATTGCGCAGGGAAGCTTGATGCCAAAGGTTGCGACGACATTTGGTAGGGTTTTGGGTCCTGCCGGAAAAATGCCTTCTCCTCAACTTGGGATTATTCTGAATGCCGACGACAAAACAATAAATGAATTGAAAAATAAGGTGAATAATAGTGTAAAAATAAGAACAAAAGAAGTGAGTATTAAACTTGCTGTCGGAAAGCAGAGCATGAAAGACGAGGATTTGATTGAAAACATCATGACAATTTATAACGCGATTTTAGGGGCATTGCCGAGGGAAAAAGAAAATATAAAAAATATTGAGTTAAAGTTCACTATGACTAAACCAAGGAAGATATTGATACGATGACGACAAAAAGGCAAACCCCAATTCCAAATCAAAAGATTAAATCAGTTGAAGAACTTTCTGAGTTAATCAAAAATAAAAAAACTATTTTGATTGCGTCAATAAAAAATATTCCGGCTTCGCAGTTTCAGGAAATTGGAAAAAAATTAAGGGGCAAGGCAATTGTTAAGGTTTTGAAAAAAAGTTTGATATTCAGGGCTATTGATTGTTCCGGGGACGACGCTGTGAAAAAATTAAAGGAGCAGGCAATGGATAGTGTTGCTGTTTTATTTTCTGACCTGGATAGTTTTGAACTTGCTTCTGAATTAGAGGAAAGCAAAAGTCCTGCCAAGGCAAAGGCAGGGCAGGAGGCACCTGAAGATATTGAAATTCCTGAAGGACCGACAGATTTAGTTCCAGGACCTGCAGTAAGTGAACTTGGTGCCTTGGGAATTCAGATTAAAATTGAAAAAGGAAAGATTCATATTAAAAATGCAAAAGTGATTGCCAAGCAAGGTGAGAAAATTTCACAAGGTGCTGCTGCCTTAATGAGCAAGCTGGACATCAAGCCGTTTTCAATTGGGTTTATTCCTTTGTGTGCTTTTGATACTAAAGAAGGAAAATTATATCTGGACATTAAAATTGACAAGCAAGCCACTATTGAAGAATTGAAAACTGCTTACAATAAGGCATTAGGTTTTTCTGTTGAGATTGGTTATGCGTCGGAAGACACAATTAAATTTTTAATTGGCAGGGCAAATGCTCATGCAAAAGCACTGGAAAATTTAAAACCTGTTGAACCAAAAGAAAAGGAAAAATCTGAAATTAAGGAAAATGAAAAAGATGGTGAAGAAAAAGGAGAAGAAAGTGAAAAAGAAAATACTCAAACAGAAAATAAATTTGAGGAGGAAGAAAATGAGTGAAGCTAAGATGGTAGAAAACTATAGAGATCTTTTAGGGGTGTTTTTTATGTCTGGTCAAATAGATAGATATAATTTAATAAAAGATGGGGAAGGAACAAAATTACATTACAAAGATAAAAATGGAATATATATTGCAGAAGTTCCTGAAGAAATGGTAGACATTACAAAAAAATTCTTAAAGAAAAAAGAAACACCAGAAGAAAGAAGGCAATTAATGGGGTGGAAAATCCCAAGATTTATTAGTTTAGATGATGAAGGTGAAAAGTGGTATAATTTTCAATTAAATGGAGAGAAAATATAAAATGGAATACACATATGGTGCGTTGTTGCTGCATAAACTCGGCAAGGACGTGAATGAAGAGAATTCGAAAAGTGTTGTTGCGGTTGCTGGCGGGGAAGTTGATGAAGCAAAAGTGAAGTCGCTTATTGCCAGTTTAAAAGGTGTGGACATAGCAAAGGAACTTGAGAGTGCGAGTTTGGTTGCTGCTGCTCCAAGTGCAGAAGTACCTAAGGAAGAAAAGAAACCAGAAAAGCCAAAAGAAGAAAAAAAAGAAGCTGCAGCAGAAGGACTTAGTGCATTGTTTGGTTAATTATTTTTAATGTGCTAAGTCTGAACTTTTTCTAGATATAACTGGAGTATAATAATTTTTAAAAAGAAACTATTAAATAAAAAAGAATGGAACCATTGGAAAAGGCAATTTCTATATCTGCTATGGAAGTATATATAAGAAATGTAGAAGATTCTTTAAATAATAAGGAAACAAAAAGAGGAGCTATTTTTTTATATCAAGGATATAAATTTTCTTTAAAAGGGAAGATAGATCAAACAAAATTAGAAGAACTGGACAAAAAAATGTGTTTAGCAACCTCTTCATGGGATTATTGTTCAATAATTGACAGAACTACATAATATTTATAATCTCTCTAAATTTTTCTTACTTATGACATGGAATCTTTTTCAAGGAGAGAAATTTCTTAAACCTTTGAAATTCTCAAATAGCAAAACTCAGGAAGATGTTGTAAAAGAAGTTTTAGATGCTGTTGAGCAGGGGCACAAAATTATTTTTATTCATGGAATTTGCGGAACCGGAAAAAGTGCAATTGCATTGAATATTGCCCATAAATTAGGAAAAACATCTGTGGTTGTGCCTGGGAAAAATTTACAAGCACAATATAAAAAAGATTATGAAAATAACAAGTTTCTAAAAAAAGAAAATAACGAGAAATTAAAAATTAGTGTGATAACAGGAAGAAACAATCATAAATGCAAATTTTTAGAAATAAATAAAAACGCGATTCCAAAAATCAAGCAGGAAATTAATTCTAAACTGCATGATATTTTTGCAGGAAAAAAAGAAGAAATTGAAAACACAATTGCAAATGATATTTCTGCGGATAATTATAATATCCCGTGCAAAATTGAAATCAAGGAAAAAAATTGGAAGAAGATTCAACAATATATAAAACAGAATAAAAAAGTTAATGTTAAAAATTTTTCCAGCATAAGTGACGTGAAGAGATTTTCTTTTGCAGGAGTTTGTCCTTATTGGAGTCCTGTGCTGCCTGAGAAATATGATTTTAATTTTAAAGATGCGAAAAAAAAGACATATCCCGGATTAAACGGGAATTTTATTTTTTACCAGAGAAAGCCTGGTTGCAAATTCTACGAGCAATTTAATTCTTATATGAATTCAGATGTTCTTGTGTTTAATTCTCTGAAGTATAAACTGGAATCTGCAATTGGTCGGAAGCCGTTGACAGAAGTTGAAATTATTGACGAGTGTGATGAGTTTCTGGATAGTTTTTCAAATCAGAGAAATTTAAATATTGAAAGACTGCAAAATTCTTTGATACAATTAGCAATAAATGGTGAAATTGCTGAAGGGTTTGTTAAAGAAATGGTTGAGATAATCAGACAAATAAAAAGAACGCCAAGGATAAGCAATGCAATTGAGTCAACACCCAAGGG
>DAOWJK010000049.1 GCA_030640395.1 Nanobdellota archaeon
GAACAAAAAGGGAAGTTTACAAAAGAAACCGCAAGGTGTCTTTTGAGGTCCATTAGTCCAACGGCTTAAGACAGCTCGTTTACACCGAGCAAACCGAGGTTCGACTCCTCGATGGACCATGTTTAGAATAACTTTTTATAGAGATATTTCTTTAAGTTTAAAAGAGGAGATAGAATGAAATCAAAAACACCTGCACAAGTTAAAAAGCAAATAGAAAAGATAGCAAGAGATTTTAATTTAAAGTATGACCCAGAGTGGTTTAACTTTATCTGGATTTCGATTAGACATGAAATTTTAACCGAGTATATTGGTGGCTGTTGGGATTATATTTATAAAAAATATGGGAAGACAACAAAGGACAGAGCAAAGAATATAAATAAATTTGTTAATTCAAATGATTTTAAAAAATGTCTTAAAAGATATGGTGGACAAGTTTTGGATTTGAAAGGAATTAAAGAAGACATTAAAATTATTAGATTAATTGAAAACATAAAACTAAGAAAGGAGCTTTTGGATTTTTATGATAAAATTTTAAGTAGATTAAAAGATAAAAATCTTAAGAAAACAGCGTCTATAACAAAACCAAGAAATGAAAAGGAGAAAAAGTGGCAGATTGAATATTGTTTGAGAGAAGAATGGTTACATAATTTAATGGAGCACAATAGATTACATTATCAAGATAAGAAAAAAAAATATTGGGTTTACGATGAGGGCATTGCCACTTATTTTGTATATTACTTAGATAAAAAATTAAAACAATTGGAAAAAGATAGAGATAAAGAAAAACTTTCAGAAGAAAAGAAATATTATATTTATGCTATCAAATTTAGAGAATTATTAAAAAATGCAAAAACTTCTAAAGAAAAAGGATTAGTTTTAAAGAGAGTCTATATGGAATTAAAATAGTTAAAAAACCTACATTATAAAAAGTGCTGTCTAAGAAATTCTTCCAAACATCAACCATGCATCCTTTTTTTAGTAAATGCCTGACGCAATCTAAAAGCCATAATCCTGTGGGGAAAATTCTTTTTCAGTATCTTTAAATTATCCTCAATCATTTTTCTCCTTTTTTTAGTGTTTGTAACTACTTCCACTGTTTTTGAGAGAGCTTCCTCATCAATTTCATACTTATTTAAAGCAACCATGTTCAGCCTGTATTTCTCAATATCTTTCTTAAAAACAGGATATTTATAAATAACCGGAATCAAACCCGACGCTAATACCTCCAGTAGATTATTCCCAAACCCTTCTACCTCGCTAAAAAATGTTGAGAATCCTTTTAGTTTTGCGAAAATTTTAGGATAATCTTCAAAAACAAGAATAGTTTTATTATCATAATCCTCAGCAAAAACTAAAAACACCTTGCACTCTGGATATATTTTAGACAATTTTTGATTTAATTTAATCAGCTTTTTTTTAGAATTATCTGCGTGCTGTCCTGATATTAAAAAATAAATAGCCCGAACATCTTTTTTCCTTTTAAGTTTACAAAGCAATTCATAACAATATATCAATGCAAAATCAATTCTCTTTCTGTCTAAAATCCTCGTATGCTGCAAACAAAATAAAACTTCTGAAAATCTCAATCCATGTTTTTTCAGCAGTTCTTTTATTTTAAAATCACGGATAAACTGCGTAACCTTCCCACTAAAATCCTTGGATTTTAGAGCATTAAAAGATTTAATAAAAATATCCGTAGTATTATAAACAACATTCCTGTTAAGTGATATTTGGTTTAAAAAATCCGGCTTTAATCTACTAAGTCTTGTAAAATACTCTTTGGCCCTTCCAAGCTGAAGGCTGTTTATAAAAATAATATACTCAACATACCTGCCGGGAACTCCTTCTAATAGATATTGCTCAATATCATTTGCAGGATTTTGAAAACTCTTCCTCTCCAAATGCGAATCATGCCACCAGAGAATATATTTCGGGGTTCTTTTACCCCTCTTAGAAAAATCCCTATAATGTCTGGACAACGCAATACTGCTGATGAAATTAATTGGATGTGAAGAATTATGAACAATCATTATATCAATTTTATTCTTCTCAATAAAATCTGCAATAACTTTTTTTGCATTCTCTAATGCTTTCTCTATTTTTTCACTTCTAGGTCCTCCACAACCCTTGTGATAATGCCCAAGCATCAGTCTATTAGCTGGATGCCAATCCCATAAAATTTCGTTCTCAGAAATTTGAGGAGATTTGTATTTAGACTTTCCAACTAAATAAAAAATATTTTTTTTAGGAATTTTAAGATGTTTGGTCATCACCTTTTCCACCTGCTCCATGACAATAGAAACCCCGTCAGAAAATCCAAACTGAGAATGCAAAATTCCGTATCTTAACTTGGGAATATCCTCTTTTTTAAATTGCTTAAACACATTCAACATGAAAAAATAAAAAAACCTAAGTATAAAAAGATATCTTAAAATAATTATTTTTATTGTTTAGAAATCATAACAAAAAGTGCTATCCATTTTTGGAAATAATCTAAACTTCTGAAATTTTCTTAACAAAAACATTTAAAAGCGTATTCATTCTTTTTCAGTCATGACAAAAGTGACAGACCAAGATATCCCGGAAATGAATCTCGACAGGAAATATTCAAAGAAGATTCCTAATGCTGAAAGCCCTGAAAAAATTAAAAAAAATGTTGAGAAGACAAAAAAAGAATTGGAAAAACTGAAATCTTTTATTGTCAGGAAATATCCTTTTACGCAGTCGCTGAGTGTTCTTCCGCCACAGGCAATCAAGAAATTTATTGAAGAGGAGGAGATGCCCAAGGAAACCGAGAAACACATGCAGATTTACATGATTGTTCCTGAGGAGAAATTAAAGGAAATTCCGAAGATGACACAGGAGATTGTTAAGCAGATAGAAACCCTGAAATACCCTGATGATAAACAAAAAATCTGGCTGCAGATTAAAACTCCGATTGATATTTGGGATATGTGCCTGGATTCCAAGTTTGATTTGGCAGGTGCAATTGCAATGTCGTTTCCGCTTTATGACAATGGATTTTTAGGGGCGTTGAGGATGGCGGAGATTCACAAGTCCCTGGTGCTGCAGAAGTTTGAGAAATATGTTGTTAGTTATGTTGTTGCAGGAAGTTTTGTCGCGGGCAAGGCCACGCCAACGTCTGACCTGGATGTTTACGTGATTATTAACGACACTGACGTGAAGCGGATGCCGAGGGTTGAGCTGAAAGAAAGACTGCGCTCAATAATTTACCAGTATGTTGCCGAGGCTGC
>DAOWJK010000008.1 GCA_030640395.1 Nanobdellota archaeon
CACTTGGAACTTTGAGATTTAAGACAAGCCTGTCACCTTCTTTTTGCCCTGAAGCCGCGAGTTCTTTTAATATGAATTTCTGGAAATGCTCTGGTTTTCTTCTTATGTGAGAGGCAATTTGGAAAAAGTTTGTCAAAATGGTTTTTCTTCCTTCAAAGTGCCCCTGGACTTTTGGGATTTCAAATCTGTCACCAGAACTGTCAATTTGCTTTACTTTTTTATATGCTTGTTCAAGTAGTTTTTTATAATCTGTCATATTTTATTTGTGAAAGAAGAGTATATAAATTTTTATAAATGATAAATGCTAATTAAAAACATGGTTAAAATTAAAAATGTTAGTGAAGAGAAACTTGCTAAAGAGAAAAGAAGAGAAAGAACTAGTGGTTTATTAAAAGAGGTTTTTGGAGATAAAGTTGAAGTTAGAATTATTCCTGTTGGAATTGAATTAAAAGAAAAGGAAACAGATGTTTTTATTGGAGATGTTTATTATATGCAGAGTCTTATGGAGTTAAAAAAAGCAGGGTATGAACCAAAGGCAATAGAATTCGGAAAAAGATTTGAAAAAGAAATTGGGGTGTTATATCCTAATTTAGTGAAACATTTTATTATAGAAACAGATTATCGTTGATGAGATTTTATGATTAATATTTAACACATATTCACCCCAGATACCTGACTCTTTTGAAATAGATAATTTTACTATCTAAATTCTTAAAAACTATAATTTCTGTAAATTATTATGTTTGAATCTTTAAGAGAAGAAGAATATGAAAGGATTGATTCTAAAGCATTAAGAGAAAAAGATAAGGTGGATTATATTTTGGAATTATCTAAAAATTATTGGGATGACTTTGCAAATTTATTAAATTGTTCAAATGAAATTTCTGGAGATGAACTTGAAAAAAGAGTTTTTGATGAAACTAAAAAAGCTATTAATTCTATTGGAGAACATTGTCGTCCAATTGGCGTGATAATTTATGATAAAGAAAGTTTTAAACCTTTTGGAGTTGAATTAGGGTGGCTTAATACACACGCATTTTCTAAAGAAAGTACTTCTTATATACTCTCGCCTTCAGAAAAAGGATGTGAAATATATGATGGATTAAGCAGAATATCTGGAAGATTGCCTCTTAGAGAAGCAAATGAAAAAATAAGACAATTAACATTTCCTTTTATGAGGGATGAAATAACCTCACCCTAAATATCTGACTTTCCCAGGTCTTGGTTCAAATACAATTCCTTCTTCAAGCAGTTTTTGAACTTCCTGATTTATGATTGTTGGAGAAATGTCTCTGAGGTTCATGATTATCTTATCCATTTCAATTCCGCCTTCTTCTTCTGCGTTTTTGATTGCGTTGAGTATTTTGTCCTTGACTGCGACAATTTGGTTTCTCCCGAGTGGGTCTGCGGTTTTATTTTTTTCTTTTTCAATTTCAAGTTTTCTGACAAGAAGATATTTTGGGTCCTGCTCCTTTATTATTTCCGGCTGGACATAAGTTTCGTTGTTCCAGTTTCTTAAAACCCCTATGACCAAGACTGTCTGCCCCTGGTTTACTTCCTTGAATTTTTCTACATCATCTCCAAAGAATTTTAATTTTATCTGCCCTGAACCATCATCAAAGGTTAATGAGGTGAATTTTGTTTCACCCTCGCTGTTGTATTTGTCAACAATATTCCCTATTATATTTACCCGCACGATTTTTTTGTCGCCTAATTCCAGATTTGAAAATCTTTCCCCATCCATTATTGGTTTTCCAATTAAGATATCTCCAATTCGTAGTTTGTATGCAATGTTTCGTTTGAATTGTTGTTGTTCTCCAACCATATTATAAAAAATCAAAAAGGGTTTTTAAGGATTTGTGAGATAAAAGCGAAACGAAGAAGTTTATGAAGATATTATAACACATATTAAATCTACTTTTTTGTAGAGTTACATTTTCCTATTTGATTACTCTTCAAATTCTAAAACCTATCAAAACAATTAAAAATCTCCTTAACTAATTTTAATTATGTATAATATAATAACAGGAAGAAACCAGGCAGACAAAAAAACATTCGGTGACAAAGGACTTATTCACATTGGGAAAGGTTATGTAAAAATGGGACAGTACACATCTTTGAGTAATAAAATTTTCATGGATATTGCGAGGAGTCATGTAATTTTGGTGGCTGGGAAAAGGGGTTCTGGAAAATCATACACCCTCGGTGTTATAGCAGAAGAACTTTCCAACCTTCCAAAAGAAACAAGCCAAAATATTGCTTCTCTTATTTTTGACACAATGGGTATTTATTGGACAATGAAAACCAGAAATGAAAAAGACAAGGAACTATTGCAAGAGTGGGGGTTGAAACCGCAAAACCTTCCTGCAAAAGTCTTTGTTCCATTCGGGCATTACGACGCTTATTTGGAAAAAGGAATTCCTGTTGATGAAAAATTCGCACTGGATGTTACAGAATTGAACACAGAAGACTGGGTGATAACATTTGGACTGGATATGATAAATCCCATCTCAATTTTAATTGAAAGAACATTAAGTAAATTAAGGGGACAAGGAAAATTCAATATCCGCGACATAATCTCAAATTTAGAACAGGATGAAAAAACTTCAGCAGAAACCAAGAACGCTGCAACAAGTTTATTTGAAGCAGCAAACAGCTGGGGGGTCTTTGCAAAAGACAAACAATCAACACAAATAAGAGACTTAATTTCTGCAGGCACAACTTCTGTTTTGGATTTAAGCGTCTACAATTCAATTGGGGCATTTAATGTTCGGGCATTAGTAATAAGTTTAATCTCAAGAAAAATCTTCAACCAAAGAATGGATGCCAGGAAAAAAGAAGAAATAGAATCTGTGTCCCAGAAACTTTCATTTTCCTCGCAGGAAAAAAAAGAAAACCCTTTGGTATGGCTTTTCATAGATGAAGCCCATGAGTTCCTCCCTCTCGAGGGAAAGACTCCTGCAACAGATGCCTTGGTTCAGTTATTAAGAGAAGGACGACAGCCAGGAATTTCTGTAGTCCTGGCAACGCAACAGCCCGGGAAAATCCACAGAGATGTAATGACCCAGTCAGACATTGTAATTTCACACAGAGTAACTTCCCAGCAGGACCTGGAAGCATTAAATTCAATTATGCAAAGCTACCTGCTTGACAATATAAAAAAATACATGGATGACCTTTCAACATTAAAAGGTTCTGCAATAATTCTTGACGATAACTCAGAAAGAATCTACCCAATGAGAATAAGACCAAGATTTACCTGGCACGGTGGTGAGGCACCAACAGCAGTAAAGGTGGAGAAGAAATTATAGAAAACTTTATAAGGTGTAATTTCAAAGTAGTAATATGGAATACAGCCAAATTCAAGAAAAAGTTATTGGTATTTTTGAAAAAATCTTAAAAGATAAAGGAAGAAAAAGTTGGGAAGTTAAAGTTCATCCTAATGAAGGATTACAAAATCAGGATTTTGATTCTTTAGAGACTATGGATGCTTTTTTGAAAATAGAAGATTTTTTTGCAAGAAAATATGGATTATTTCTTGATGTGAGTGATTTAGAGTTTCAAGATTATATTAGAAGGACAATAAAAAATAATTATAGTGTTGGTTTAACTCCTAAAAATATAGTTGATTATGTTGCAGATAAATTCCCAATGACAAAAAGAGGAAATCAAATCTCCTCTCATAAAACCTTAAAAGATTAAAAAATGACACTATACAGAACTGAAGAACAATGCAAGAAAATGTTTAGTTTAGATGATTTAGAAAAGAGAATTGTTAATTTATATGATGTGCCTAATTCTGAAGAAAACAGATTAGAAATGAGAAAAGCAATTAGGGAAATTCATGGATATTTAAAATCAGCACAAAGTGTAAATGATTCTAATAAAGCACGGCTTACATTAAATACATCGAGAGGATTATTAAGAATAAAATATAGAGATTATGTTTCTTTGGATTTTGTTCCTACTCCTCGTAGTTAATGACGACTCACAAAACTTCAAAATCAACCCTCAATCTAATTTTATAAGGTGCAATTTCGCCTGCTTTTTTTACTTTTAAAATTTTTATTTTTTTCTTAAACTTTTTTGCTTCTTGTTGAATTTTTTCAACAATTAATTTTTCTTCTCCAATCTTGCAAAAATCATAATAATAAATTCGTGTGTTTTTTTTGCTCAACATAAATGCCTGTTCAAGAAAACTTTCTTTTAATTTTGGACGGGGCATGACTATTACATCAAAGCGAGGACACCCATGGTTTCCTTCGCTTAACCTTCCTTCTCTGTTCCGGTGGGCGATTTCTTTATTGCAATCCGACGGAAATCGCAACTTCTTCTTCCATCTTTTTGCAACCCGTTTAATATCTCCGGGAACTAACTCAACTTTATCTTTTAATTTATTCAGTTCAACATTTAATTTTGCATACTTGTTTGCTTCCCTATTTATCTCATTAGAATAAACTTTTTTTGCTTTGGAGTTTTTTGCAATTACAATTGAAAAAGGCGCAACACCTGCAAACATTACTAAAACCTCATCGTGTTTTTTTATTTTTGAAGCAATCTCTTTTCTCTCATTGCTCAACCGAGGAGAAAAATAAGTTGTGTCAATATTAAATCTAAAAACACAATTATTCTCTTTATACAAAACTTCTTTTGTTTTTTTACCTGCTAAATGCTTTGTAGAAATTTTTCTTAATCTGCCTTTAACTTTTCCTATTTTCTCCAAAACTGTTGTTATTGATTTATGCTCTTTTAAAAGTTTTTTAGCAAATTTCAACTTCTCAGATTTTTTATACTTTTTAGGAAAATTAACAACAGCAATATTTCCTAAAACATCAAATGCACGGGGATTTTTCATAAAATAAAAAAGAATTTAATATTTTTAAAACCATTTATTCAGTCCCTTTTGTTTTTGCTTTTCTTCAATCTCTCTCATCTTATTTAATTGTTTTTCTACTCTTTCCTCAGAAAAATTATGCCTTTTAACTAAAATTTCCTTAATCTTTTCTTCATCAACTTTCTTAAAATTAAAATCAGCATCAACGACTTCTGGCTTGCGAAACAATTCAAAAATCTCTTTCCAGTCAAATCTGTCTTCCTGATTCAAACTCATAATCTGCTCTTCAATGCTTTCAAAAATCAAAACCGGCTGTTTGTATTTCCTGACAATATCCAATGCTCTCTTTTGCCCAATTCCAGGAAGTCCCTTTGGATTATAATCTGTCCCAACCAAAATCCCAAGACAAATTAACTGGTCCAGATTTATTCCCAAAGAATTCAATACATCATCCAGTTTAATCAGTTCTATTTTCACTTCAACATAACCTGAATAAGTTTTCCTCTTCCTGGACAAAGTCAGATTCCTGATTAATTTAGGTGCTCCAAAAAGCAAGCTGTCATAATCCTGGCTCGCACTCGCGTAAACCTCTTCCTTGGTCTTGCAGAGATAAGCTGCCTCTGCCTCGCCTTCTCCCAGAGCCTGGACAACCGGAATACCCATTGCCTCCAGAAGTTCCTTGCTCTCCTCAATCATCTCGTCGTCAAGACGAACCATCTGCGAGCTATATTTTTTCATACCGGAAAAATCTTCTTCCTGCTTAGCATTTTCATATTTTTCCTTAGCCAAATCTCTAATTTCTTCTCTTTTCTCATGAGTTTTTGACTTAAGCTCCGGAGCCTGGCCGTCAAAAACATAAACCAGTTTCATTCCTTCAGAAAGCAACGCAATATTCCTGTAAAAAATTCCAGAAAGATGACTTGTCACTTTTTTATTATTATCCATCAACGGGGTCCCGTCATACTGCCGAATCGTCGACAAGAACTGATACAAAACATTAAATGCATCAACACATAAGGTTTTGTCTTTTAGCTCTGCAACTTCAATTTCCTTTCTTGGTATTATGTCTCTAATATTTAATCCCATTTTATTGAAAAAGCAAGGTAAAAGAAATATAAATAATTAACTAATTAAAATTAATTTTGACATCTTTATATATTCTACTTAATAACCCTTCTAAAGGATAAGACTCTAAACTCTTGCAAATTCTCTCACCAATTGTCTCTATTTTTTCTATTTTTTTTACACCACACAATTTGATAATCTGTGCCAAACCTTCTTTTTGCTGTTCTTCAAAACCTCCTGTAACTAAAAGTGCTTTTAAGTATAATTTTGTAGCAATCATCCTTTTTTGTCTATGAGGAATATCCTCTAAAGGAACACCTCCAATATGAGTATAATAAATTTTAATCAAAGACAAATAATCTTCTTGAGAAATTTCAGAGGGAATAACTTTTCCGACCAAAGATACAACTTCTTGAGCTTTCTTTACGTCTTCAACAGTCTTTTTTTTTGTCATGAACTATTGTATAAAAATTTAAAGAGGATTAGCAATTAGCAAGAACCCATCGGTAATTTTTAGGATTAAAAGTATATCCTGCAGAATTAAGCGCAAATATTGCATATCTTTCAATATCTTTTTTTTCAACATGCTCAAGAGGCAAAATTTTTGTTATTCCTTTCCTCCCAACATTTACAGGAAATCTGGAAACCCCTTTCCTCAACAAGATTTTTCTAATCTGTTCGGCAGAAAAATCTTTAGTTTGTTTTCCTAAAACAAGTAAAGAATAAATTCTTTCCCCAATATCTCTTATCCTCTTCAGAGGGATCATCTGTCTAGTATTCCCTCCTTTAACATATGCTGTAAAGTCAAAATTCCTCGGATCAAAGCCATAACCTTTTTCAACAAGAGCATTGACAGCAATTCTATATTCTAAAAAGTTTCCTCCTTCAAGAAATTCCGTAAGTTTTGTCTTTTTTTTAGGTTCTAATTTAATAAGTGATTCTTTTTTTAGTGATTCTTGTTTTTCTTGCACTTTAATGTTTTCTTTAATTAAAACATGATGCATTTCTAGACTCTTTTCTTCATAATCCCAGATTATATCTTCTTCACCATGCGCATAAAGATTTTTTTTAACCATATTGTAACCACTTTAAAAGAGTATATAAACTTTACTACTCAAATAATTTTTCCTGAATAAAGGCATCTTTTGTTCAGAGAATCTCCTTATAATTTGATGCTCTAATTTCATCAGGCAATTTAATACAATAAACTACCATGAGAAATAGAAGCATCCGAAGTAAATAAACTTTTTTATTTTAAAATTTTGGGGAATATTTATTTTGAAATTCCACTTTAGTTTCATTAGGTAATTTAGCATCAAATTCCTTAATTGCAGAATAAATCCCAGGACGGCTCCGGGGAAAAATAACCGCCATTTCAGGAATACTATACCCCATCAAAGAAAGAGCATACATGGCTTTTCTCCTTGCTTTTACTTGATCCTTACGGCTCCCGCTAGATAAGACAAACTTCTCAGAAATTCCCTCTACTTCACATATTTGTTTTAATGCTTGTTCAATAGAGAGGTTACTTCCAAACAAGCAATCTTGATAAGAAAATCTGGATAACAAAATTTTTTCTGCTTCTTCTGAAGTTAAAGGAGAACCCCTCCTCATTGCAGGACCTGACAATTGATTTAAATAACTTTCAAGATTCCCAATTGAGGGATTTGGCGGAGCAATTTTAATAATATAATGAACTGTTTTCTCTATTCCACTTGGTAATAAAACTCCTTCACTTCTTTTAAACATATTCCAAATAACTTCTTTAATTTCATCTTTTGAAGGAAATCCCATAGGAATTCTTTCAAGCCGACTAATTTTATCAGCTAAATCAGGCGACACATTCGCAATTTCTTTTATATAATTCTTAAAAGAATCTATCTCTCCTGTGATTCCTAAAAATAATTGCTGGTAACCTCCAATCCCTCCTTCCAAGATAGAATTAACTTTCCTTGCAATCACCTTCTGACTTCCAATTGATAAAGCTCCCATGTCATCAAAAGACACAACCCTTGCTCCCTCAACAGAACTCCCGAAATCAGGTTCACACCACTTTCTAGAACCGCCATTATTTGCTTTAATCAGATTTCCCTTAAACTCCTGAATTAAAAGGCCAAGATTAAAATACTCTCCTCCAACTTTCTCCTTCCGTGCTCTATTAATTGCCAAAGATAATAAAGTTGTAATCCCTGTCCCAGGCGACCCAACAAATAAGAGAGGATTTTGAATATCTCCTTTCACGCAATTTTCAAGAGAATATCCTAACGCCTCAACCCCTTCTTTATTCCCTCCATGAAGAATAATATCCTCTTGATAAACATCTTTAAAAAATCTTCTAGAAAGAGGAATCTTTTGCAGAGGATAGTTTGGTCTTGTTTGAACAGGATATTTTTCACAAGTCTCTTTCTCCAAATTTTCTCTCTCTTGAATCTCCACCTTAAAACCACTAAAACCTCCTCTTGAACCCTCTTTAGCAAGGAGCTTCCCAAATTTTTTAGTAATTCTCCTCTTTTCAAAATCATTTCCAGCTCTAACAACAAGCTGATTTCCTTCTTGGGAAAATTCTTTTCCATCAAGAGAAAGGGGCACCGCTTTTCCCTGCTGTTCAAAGTAACTCCTGATTCCTTCCTTTAAACTCACAATATCTCCAGACATAGAAAACTCAGAAAATCCTAATTTATAAGTATTATTATATTAAATAGAATATTTAAATAATTCAAATTACTCTTATATGCATGAAAATAGATTTCATTCCAATTGATTATGATTTCTTTGATTTTCAGGGAAAAAACTATGCGAAAATCATTGGCAGAGACAACCATGGAAAAAGAGTTTGTGTGATTGATTCTTGCCCTGTTTATCTTTGGGCAATTTTAAAAGAAGGATTAAAACAGGATAAGATAAACAAACTTATTAAGAAAATAAAAAAAATAAAATTAAACACAAAAGCCAGAAATACAAAAGTTGAATCAGTAGAACTGCATGAAAAAAATTTTTTGGGAAAAAAAGTCAAGGCACTAAAAATTTTCGCAACAAATTACAAGGACCTCCACGACATTGCAGACCATCTTGGCATGAAAGAAATAGAAAAACGACGAGGATATGATTTGGGACTTACAACTCATTATATAATAGAAAAAAATATCCGACCTTTAAACTGGTATGAAATCTCAGGAGAAGTTTTAAACAATTCTCTGGAATTCGGGGGAATTGATTCTATCCTTGAAGTGGATTTGTGTTTGAAATTAGAAAAATCAAAAAAAATTCCTGCCACACCAACAGGCGTACCCTCTAAGAAAGAGGGCATAAAATTCAAGCCAAAAATACTTTCTTATGACATTGAAACAGATGCGTTAAAAATTGGTGAAGGAGAAATATTAATGATTTCGTTGGTCTCGGATAATTTCAAAAAAGTTCTGACCTGGAAAAAAACTTCCGGAAAAAAACCAAGTTATGTGGAATATGTAGAAGATGAAACAGAACTCCTGGAAAAATTTGTGGAATATGTCAAGAAAGTTTCCCCGGATTTTCTTACAGGATATTTTTCAGACGGCTTTGACCTGCCTTACATAAAAGCCAGAGCAGAAAAAAACAAAATAAAACTGGCATTAGGTTTAGACGGCACTCAGCCAAAATTTTCAAGAGGAATAAATTTAACAGGAAGAATAAACGGAATCGTCCACGTTGACCTTTTAAAATTTATTAGAACTGCTTATTCTCAATACATGCAATCTGAAACCCTGTCATTAAACGAAGTCTCAAAAGAATTCCTCGGCGACACAAAAAAAGATTTCAAAATGCAACACTCATCAAATTTAAATGGAGCTGACTGGGAACAATATTACGAATACAATTTACATGATTCAGTTTTGGTTTTTAATCTATTTAAAAAATTCTGGCCAGACCTTTTGGAATTTTCAAGAATAATTCAGGAACCAATTTTTGAAATATCAAG
>DAOWJK010000010.1 GCA_030640395.1 Nanobdellota archaeon
AAGGTTTGCTCGGCTATGTAAAAAACAGCAAACTCACTTACACATTTGTCTTAGTAATTTTCGGAGCAATGATTCTTTTAGCAATTGAAAGAAACTATAGTAAAAGCGTTAAAAAATAATTCTATATTTAAAATTTAATTAAAAAGCGCAGGGTGGGAGTCGAACCCACGAAAATTCGGGCTGCAACCGAATGCAGTAACCACTGTGCCACCTCTGCATGAAAACCTAATAAAAAACATCTATATAAAATTAATCATTCCAAAACTTTAAATACAATTCTTATATTCTTAAACTAAGGTCCTGTAGCTCAGTTTGGATAGAGCGACTGCCTTCTAAGCAGTAGGTCGCAGGTTCAAATCCTGTCAGGGCCATACTTTCAAACCTCAACCTTATCAAAATCTTCTGCAATAGAAACATTCCTGAAAACTTTTTTCGCCTCGCTCAAAAGTTTCTTCAGGTCTTTTTCATATCTCTGGCTAATATGCGTTAAGATTAACTTCTTAGACTTTGACTTCTTTGCAATTTCTCCTGCCTGCTTTGCTGTCAAATGCAAACGCTCTTTCGCCATATCCTTCAACCCCTCATCAAAACTCGCCTCACAAATCAACAAATCAGAATCTTTAACAAATGGAGAAATTTTTTTATTTACTTTTGTGTCTAAAACAAAAGAAACTTTTTTATCGTCTTCAATATAAGTCAGACTCTTTGCCAAATATTTTTTCCCCTCATGAATAATATCTTTGCCTTGCTTTAATTTTTTCAGCAATGGTCCGGAAGGCAATTTGGATTTTTTCAACTTCGCCCTGTCAATTCTTCTCTGTCCTTTTTTAACAAAACAATAAGCATTTGTCGGAACACTATGCTCCATTTTCTCTGCCTCCAAATAAAAATCATCTGTCTCAAAAAATCTCTCCGACACTTCTTCAATTTTTATTTCAAAATCCCTTTTAACATAATTTAAACCCAAAAAATTTTCCAAAAATCTTTTTATTCCTTTTGGACCATAAATGTAAAGTGTTTTATTATATCCACTTAAATCAAAAGTTGAAATCAAACCAGGCAACCCAAAAACATGGTCTCCGTGCCTGTGCGTAATTAAAATCCTATTAACCTTACACGGATTCATCCTTGCTTTTCTAAACTGCCTCTGGGTTCCCTCCCCACAATCAATTAAAATATTCTCTCCTTCATAAGTCAAAAGCATGGCCGTGTGATTTCTCTTTGCTGTAGGAATCTGCGCAGAAGTTCCTAAAAAAACTAATTTTATTTTTGATGCCATGGAAAGAAGAGGAAAAAAGAGTTTTTATTTGTTGTGAATTGGAAATTTAATCTATAGAAAATATAAGATGTATCTCAATAATCCTAATAAATGGGTTAGGTCTCTTTTGAATAATTTAGAAAATGACAGAAGAAAGAAAACCATTTAGAGGAGATGAAATTAAGAAGATAAAATCAATAAAAAGTTTGAAGACCCCTATGATTAATCTTTTTAGAACTTATCCTGTTTATCAATGGTATGGGATTATTGAAACTTATTTTAAAGGAGAATTGGGGAATGAAGTTGTTGATATTTTAGATAAAGACGGACTTATTAAAATAAAACCAAATACTCGTCCAAGAGTATATCGTCTTACTCCAAAAGGCATAGACTTTGCTATTTCTATGATTAATTTAGAACATAGCGAGAGAATTTTAAAATATAGTAATCAAATGAGATTATTTACTATTCTTATAATAATTTTTGGTGGCTCTACTCTTTTAATATCTGGATTAGCTTTTTATTTTCAATTCTTCAAATAATCCTTTCAAACTCAATAATTCCATTAAGGTTAAACTCATTTTCAATAACAATCTTCAGATTGATTTATATCCTCTTTCCATTTCATAAATCCATCGAGACTTCCTTCAAATCTCCAACTTCTATAATCCTGTCCATTAATAAAATATGAACATTGTTCTCCTTTTGTTTTGACTTCAATAGAATAGTAAGTTGCATTTTTCCATGCACTATTAAGTCTATGTAAAATTGTGGATACATGACGACTTGGAGGTCTTTTGTAATGTTCTGCTTTTACAAAAGCTACATCTCCAGAACTTCCTGCAATTATATTTTCATAATTTAGTCCTTCAAGAGATTCTTTTACATAATCTTTTGCTTTTTCATTATCTGTTTTAAGAAATTGTTCATTAATAAATTGGAAAAAATAAAAAACTAAAATTATAATTAGTATGATTGCCCACCATTGAGCATACCAATGTTTTTGCTTTTTCTTTTTAGCCATTGTCTTATTAAGAAAAAAGAGTTTTTATTTGTTGCGAAAGCACCAGCTAATAAAAACAACTGAGCCAGTTCTAAAATCAAAGGCAACGCTATTTTTTCAACGCAGTCGACGCTGGAGAAATAAAGATAATTGTATCGCCTCGTAGAAAAGTCAATCCAAGGTTTCTTTTTATCTCGTTGTTCTGCATTTCTTTTATGTTGTCCAGCACAAGGTTTATGTGTATGTCAAAAGCCAACAGCGTCCCTACAAACTGCTTGTCGCCCTTCAAATGCACCAAAACTTCTTTTCCCTTTGAGTTGTTCAACAAATCAAGTGGTCTTTCAATTCCATTAACCATAAAAGAAGGATTATAATTTTGTTTTTAAACTTTTTGCTGAATCAAAACCTATGTCTCATCCAGAAATAATTTTTTCCCAGCGAAACCTATTTAAATCAATTTTATTATTTCTAAATATGTCAACTAGAAAAGGAAGAAAAATTTCAGGCGGAAAATACATTAAAAAAAGAAAGAAAAAATCTTATGAAGTAGCCGGGCAAAAAAGAGTTGTGAAGATTGGTGAAGAAAAAAGAAAAACAAAAAGAACAACCGGCGGAAACAAAAAAACATTTTTGCTCAAGGCAAAATTTGTGAACATCCCGCAAAAGAAAAAACTGGAAATAAAAAATGTCCTTGAAACACCTTCAAACCGATTTCTCGCAAGACAAAATATTCTGACAAAAGGCACAATTGTTGAAACAGAACTTGGCAAAGTCAGGATAACAAGCCGCCCAAGTCAGGAAGGTGTTGTTAATGGTATTTTAGTTGAATAATTCCAAAAAAATTAAAGTTTTATTCTAAAAAGTTCATAAGCAATAACTTGTGGTTCTTCCTTTAAATAGTAATTCAAACTATCCAATATTTTATTTTTAATTTGAAATTCTGGTTCACAATGCCCTCTGTATATATGGTACAACTCATGTCTTACCGAACTTTTACTGGCTAAACTCCCTCCAACATCTATTCTATAAAAATGATGATTAATTTTCCCAGCAGAATCTCTAAATTCATTATAGAATTTCCCTATAACTTTTTTTGTTAAACCAAGTTTTTTAGATTCCTCTCTAATTGCAAAATTCAATTCTTCTTGATTTCTTATCTTTCTAGAAAAAAATTGAGAAAGAGCGGATAAAGAACAAAGGGATAAAACATAAGCACTAGCGCCAGCTCCTAAAATTAATATTCCTTGTGCCGTTTGATTTAAGATTTCAGGTAAATTCATAAAAATATATTAAAAAAATCTTTTATAAATCTTTCACCACTTAAACAACACAATAAAAACCAAAAGCTTTATATAACCAAAAACTTTATAAAAGATAATAAAACTTAATTTTACGACGATAAAAATGGCTGGAATAAGAAAATGTCCTGAATGCGGAAGCATACACCTAACTCACGACGCATACCTTGGAGAAGTAATCTGCAATGATTGTGGTCTTGTTGTTGAGGAAAAGATGGTGGATACCGGAATAGACCTCCAGGGAAAATTTGATAAGGGTGAAAAAAAAGGCAGAGGCGGTGCTCCAATCAGTATGCAAAAGTTTGACAAGGGTTTAACAACAAATGTCGGAGAAATTGCAGACATCTATAGGTTAGAACCAAAACAAACAAGAAAATTCCTGAGATTAAAAAAATGGCAGGAAAGAGTTTCTACAAGCATTGAAAGAAATCTGAGATTAGCCATGGCAGAATTAAGAGTCACTGCATCTTATCTAAATCTGCCAAATGTTGTAAGAGACGAAGCCTCAAGAATCTATAATTTTGTTTTGCAAAGAGGGCTTGTCAGAGGAAGAAGTATGGAATCTGTAATCGCTGCCTGTCTTTACGCCGCATGCCGTTCATACAACATCCCAAGAACCCTCGACGAAATGACAACTGCATCAGATGTTGAAAGAAAAGAAATAGGAAGAACCTATAGGTTTATAATCAGAAAACTTGGAATCAAGGTAAAGCAAAGCTCTCCAAAAGATTACATCTCAAGATTCTCATCTGTCCTGAAACTTTCTCCAAAAACTCAAAACGATGCCCTGAAAGTTCTAAAAAAGGCAGAAGCAGTTGAACTAACTTCAGGAAGAGGCCCTGCAGGAATTGCCGCAGCAGCACTTTATGTCGCAGCACTAATCAACGACGAGAAAAAAACCCAGAGAGAAGTCGCGGACATCGCAGGAATAACAGAAGTCACAATCAGAAATCGTTACAAAGAACTAATTGAAAAACTTGATTTAGAAGAAAAAATAAAACAAAAAGAAGCTGAATCAAAAAAGAAATAATTCTAAATGCGGAGAGAAGGATTCGAACCCTCGTAAGCACTAAGCTAACAGGTCCTAAGCCTGTCCCGTTTGACCACTCCGGCATCTCCGCATAAAATTTACATCAATCAGTAATATAAAAAGGTTTAGAATTAAATAAATGTCCTAATTATATAGTTACTACAAAATACAAATATTTATAAACTCAAAATCTATAACAAATTTATGGAAAACCAACGAAGAAATTTTTTGAAAGGATTAGGAGCATTAGTATTAATGGCTTCTCCATTAGGATGTATTAATTCTTTAAAAAATATTTTAGAAGTGCCTTATGCAACAAATACTGTTAGAAATATAAAAAAATCTCCAATAACTGAAAAACAAAGTCCTTATTCTTTTGACGAGTTCTCAATGAGAGGAGAAGTATATGATGTTTTAGAGCCAAAAAATATTGAAGTTGACGGAGAAGTATATAATGTTCCACACATAGTAATAAGAAATGATATGCGAGAGGTAATTAATGATGATGGAAGAGTCGTAGATATAAAACCATATAATGTTTATGCATTAATACCAGTCTCTTTTGATGAAAATAAAAAATTAAAAGTTGTCAAAAATGGTGTGCCAGATAAAAGAGAAACTATTAAATTAGATTTAAAGATACCTGCATTACCAAAAAGACAAGGATTTAGTGTAACAAAAAGACATAGTTCTGAAACACATTATAATTTAAAAAGATTAGGATTAGGAAAAACAAAACAAGGAAATTATATTTTTAAAAATACGCAAGATGTTTATTCATCAGATGATACTGAACTTGAAAGTTTACCAATAGGATGGATACCTAAAAAAGGTTCTTTTAGAATCTTAGATAGAAAATATAATAGAATTGATTTAGATGGATATCTAATAAAAGCAGTAAAAGGAACATTTGCAGAAAAACCTGTTGCAGGAAAAGGAAATGTAACTCCAGCTGGGGAAGCAATACCACTAAAGAAATAATTCTTCTACTCAAATTAGAGATTTTATAATAATTTAAATATTATTGTGCTTCACATCTCGCTTGGAATAGCTACTCCTGTATCAACTCTTATTAACTCAAACTTTCCATCTTTAAATTCATATCTCACTAAATCTTGTATCAAATTATCTTCTCCCTTAGAATTATCTTGAATAAATCCTGTTTGACGTATTATTCCAAAAATCCCTTCATCAAACCAATTCCAAGGGGCAATCTTCTCCCAAAAACTCTTATGTTTCTTAATTAAATATTCTCCTTCACTTTCAACTAAATAATAACCTGTATCTTCAATCTCCCCAGATTTAACTTCATTGTCATTACATATACCTTCATAATCTTTAGTTCTAAAAATTTTTAAATCATTATCATTAACAAAACCAAAAGTTTCTTTTGTAATTTCAGTCCACTTATTTCTATTCATGCAATCAATATTTTCATCTTCAATAGAAGTTGTAGTTTCTTCTTCATCAGTTTGTAACTCTTTCTCCCCCTCATCCACATCATCCACTTTCTCAGGCTTCACACTCTCATCTCCTTTCTCCACTCTAATCTTTTCCAAAACCAAACCAGCATATGCCTTTGCCTTCAAAAACAACAACTGTGCTTTTTCTCTATTAAGGAAAACCTCTCCAATATTATCATCCACTTTATCAATTTTATCTTGATTATCCCTCATCTCTTTTATTTCTTTAACCAATTCTTCAAACTGAGCAGCACTCAAATATTCTCCTTCCCTCTTTAATTTTTCCAATGCATCTTCTGTAACTTCTTTCAAACCTTTCAGACTCTCATCAAACACAACAGCATCTTTCACACTATCTGTGTCAAGCCAGCATTTTATATTTCCCCCGCAAGTCCCTACCTCTGCCCACCTTGTCTTGTCTGTCGCCGCACCAGGATTGCTTGTCGCACAAACCCGAACAATTCCTTGATTGTAAATCTGAGCATCAAGAACTCTTTCAGCACCTGCCTGAATACTCGGAGTCGCCATGCTATACAAACTCGCACTTCCGGAAATGCACTCTTTCTCTGATTTAATATCTGTCCTCTCTACTTGATCCTTTACATATTCATCCTGCACATAATCCAAAGCAAACGAAGTCGAAACCTCCTTGAACCCGCACTCTTCCTGCCCCTGAACATTAATGCACATTTCCTGATAACCTGAAACATCTATGAAATCCTTGGTTTCCGATGCATATCCTCCTCTTTCAATATACCCTGAAGCAACACTCACGCTCGGGGCATCTGCATAAAAAGAACTCCCGACAGGGCTCTTCAGATAAACACTGTAATAAACACCAGCGTCCTTTCCTGCATAAATGTGGTAGAACACCTTATACTGCGATGTCGGCGGCACTGTCGCGGTGGTAAAAGTTGTCTCGTGAAACCACCCATGATACTGCGAAGGCGAGTCAGGCTCAATTAATGCATCAAAAAAATCCCCGCTTGCAGGATACCTTGCTGAAATAAAGTTCTTGCAAAAAGCAGTCCCAACCTCGTCGGTTGTTCTCACCTTAAACGCTGCATAAGCATTAGCGCCATAATAATTAGTCATGTAATCAACAGACTTCCCGGCGTTTGCCCAGGCTGCCTGAACATTCAGATACTCTCCCCCGCCTCTTGTTAAAATAAATTCAATTGTTTTTGGAATAATAAGGTCCATAAACGGAATTGCCTGCTTCCAGAAAAACTCGCACAAGTAAATGCTATGAATCTCATCGCAAATTGCAACTGTCTCCCCAGTGTCCAGACTATGCTGCAGACAATCCCCATAATTTTTATAAATAGAAACCAGAGAATCAATGCCCGCGTGAATGCCAGTAAGGCAAACAGGAATTACAACACCTCCTTTAGTAGGGTCTCCAAAATTAGGCAGGCACAGCAACACACTTCCAATTATTCCTGACTGAACAACATTGCTGACTCTATACCTTCCTCCAAAATCACACCTACTTTCAGGACATACAACAGGGTCGCAAACATTAAACATCAAAGCACAATCTTCAGGAGACATAAAATCCTCGCACTGGGTTCCAGCCCCAAAAACCGGATTGCCAACAGGGATTTTCTTGCCATTAATAGTAATTTCAGTAACTCCTGCCCCATATTGTCTTGATGCAGACTTCAAAACATCAATCGCTTTCCTCGCCCATACTTTTGTCTTTTCTAAACCAAGCCCGTCTAATTCACCATCAACCATTTTAGGAGAACCAACCCTAACCCCTACACATTTATCATCCCCTCCCATTGCCTCCTCTTTGTTATTACCCATAACATTGCAAAGATAAAAATACGACGGCATTTTAGAATCATCATAAGCATTCATCCTGCCACTCCCACTACTTGTGAAAGCATAAAAACCTTTATTTACATCAACAGGCACAACTTTCGGCATCCCCTTATATTTTTCAAATTCATAATAAATTGCCTGATAATTTTCATATTTATTGTCGTAGGATTTCTCATCAAACTTTTTCACAGAATAAGATTTTCTTATTTCACTCTTTGTTTTATCATCAATATTATCTTTGCCATCCGCGTCATAAATATCCACTATACTATATTTATTATTTCCTGTAGGTTTTAATTCAAGAATATACACCACATTTTTATGATTTATTCCTTGGATATATTTAGTTTCTTTCTCTCCTACTTTAATCTCCCTAAAACTTTCTGAAATTTTTGCACCAGTATAAAAAATTGGTCTCTGGTCTTTAAAAATAGCTGTCTGGACACTCATACCTTCAAGCCCATTGTTCTCCCATTTCTCAATAGAACTTTTCCCCAGATTCTTAATATCATAATCCTCCTTCAACCTCTTCCAATTTTCTTCTATTTTTTTATTTGCCTTATCTACAAAAATCCCCCCCTTACTTTTCATCTCCCAATAATAATTAAGTTCTCTTACATATGAATCATAATCTTGTGTCCCAAGATTTTTCTTTATCTCTTCCATTTCCTCTCCAGTAATAGCAATTTTTTTATCTTTGCTTTCAAAACTCTTTGGCAACCTTTTCAAAAACTTATCTGTATTTTTCAAATTTCCGTCCTCATCATAAGCAATCTCATCTCCAATTTTAGCTTTGTAAGTATTCACTTCTGCAAGTGCTTTAACATCCCTGTTTATGTCCTTATTATATTTCAACAAACAAGCTTGCATCTCTTTTGTTCCAATTACCCCTTCCCCTTTACATATATTCCGATAGTCCTCAGTAACCTCATGCCTCGCAGCTGCTTTCCCGCTAAACCCTGAAAACAAATTCTTAACAGTTAAATACGCGCTTGTTCCAAGACAGGCAACCTTCATGCCCTTCACAACACTCCCTAAATTATCAGAAATCTTCTCCCACTTCTCAATTGTCTCATTCAGATTCTTAATCTTCTCCAGGGTCTTTTCAGGAGAAAGCTGTATAGCCCTTTTCTCAATTCCAATCTTAAATGCGAAGTCTGCATCTGTCCCCACATTATCAATACTCGGAATCACACTAACCTTTGCCTGCTTTTTCAAATTAATCTCTGTCAAAACAATCTTATTAATATTATCTTCATACCCAAAATTCTGTCCAACATCTTCCTTTAACTTCAATTTCTTAGAAACACTCTTTCCTTTCTCATTTAAATAATATACTTTAACTTTTGCATAATCATCATAAAGAGAAATTAACTGAACAGAAAAATCTTCATCTCCATCACTTTTCACTTCAACAATCTCATTCTTTGTCAAAATAAAATCCTTGTCATTAACACTAACTTCTGCGCTATATTCTTCTTCACTTGGCTCAGAAACTCCCTTAAACCTAATGCTCTTCACAACACCATTAATCACAACATCCCAACTCGCACTTTCAGAATTTGCAAGTGCATACTCGTCGCACATATCTTCCACTTCACTCAAATAACCTGACTCAGAATATCTCTCTTTGAACTTCTCGCAAAAAACAGCAGCACTCGCCTTCTGTTCAACACTAATCGCAAGCTTTATCTTCTCATACAAAGCAACCTCTCCATAACTTACATCCTCTAATTGCCCATCTGTTTTTTCCAAACCAGAATACTCATCAATAATCTTGTCGTAAGTTTTTATTGCATCTTGATAGTTTTGTTGGAGTTCAAGTTTTTCTTTATTAGAAAAACTATCAATGATTATTTTTTTATCATCACTTAATTCCACACTTGCAAAATTTCTAAAGAATTTTTTATATAAATCTGTTTGTTTATCTAAATTAACCTCTTCCCTTTCTAAAACATTATTTTTAAATTTTCCATAAACAAGATATTCTGTGCAATAATCTTCATCAGCATCATAATCTTTATCAAGACATTCTTGAATTTTATTGTCAATAAACTCTAATCCATTTGGATAATTTCCATCATATACCTCTCCATTAATAACATCATAAATTAAATTATCTTCTTTCACCCATTCATCCTGCGCCCCTGCAAAACCAATAAAAGTTACATCTGCCTCATTAAAAATATTTTTCTTTTTACCAGATTTAATTCCTTCAATCTCATCTTTTTTTACATCAGGTGCTTTTTTCAAATCCTTAACCTTGCTTAATTTAGATTCAACACTTCTCGCAATCGACAACAACTTACTATCACCTAATTTTTCTAAATCAGTTTTAGATTTATAAAAATAAACAATTAAATCTTCTGGTTTAGTTGTATCAATAACTTTTCCTCCACTTACGTCTTTAGCACCAATATATCCAACATAAACATAAGTTTTTTTCTCATCGTCCTTAAAAATTTTCTGCCCAAGTTCATAGTTTTCCACATCCCCCTCAATATCTAACCTAACATTAGGAGCAATCTGAAAAGTAAAATCTTTTCCACCACTCTCTGTCCTGCAATAAACCTTGGCTTTTTGATACAAACCTTTTTTATCCACGCTTTCAACAGAACATTTGTTGTCTAAAAATTTCTCCTTTTTAATAACTTCAACAACCTCTCCCTCAATTTCAAATTTAGCCCTTGTATCTGGGACAACTAATCCATCCAGCCTCAACTGCAGACTCGCAAGACAATAAAACCCTGGAATATTAATCTTCCCTGAAGTCTTGCCCTTTGTCAAACTCACGCTTGTAATTTTATCTTCTTTTCCTGAATAAATAGAAACCCTCGCACTATTCTTGTCAATGTAATCTGCTTTCAAAAATCCCTTGCCTTTCCAAAATCCATACTGCTTGTATTTCAAGTCCCAATCCTGGTCACTCATCTGCGGAAGATAATAAACTGCCTTTCCTATTCCAAAAGCATTTTTCACATCATACTTTATCCTCGCTGTCATGTTTCCCTGCACCCAGTCTGGCATTTCTGACTCCTTCGGCTGCTTTTTCAAAACTATCACAACATAACCAATATTATTCAAAACAGGGGAATTCAATAAAGTAGACTGGCTCGTTTTAATCCCGGCATTCGCAGGATGAATCCCGACACCTGAAACCTCCTTGGGATAATCTCCTTTAAAAGAAATACTATCAATTGCCTCAACATCTATCAAGGGATTTATATTTGTTGCAACCAGCTGGCAAAAAACAGGAACATTCTGCTCCTCAAGCAAATCACTCCTCACAACAGTCGGCGTGCACCCCAACGGAGAAATCTGAACAACAAAATCCTGTCCTGCCTGGCAGGCATCCTCACTAAAAGACTTTGTCAAACTTATTCCCTGCTTATTCAAATAATTAGAAGAACTTGCCGGAGAAATATACTGGGTAGTTGAACGACTGTAAGCAGAAACAGAAACAATCAGCAAAATCCCTATTAACAAAAACATTCCAAATTTTATTTTTTGATTGTTTGTCATTTTAATTTCTTAAACATTATAATTTGGTCTTTTCCATTTGCCTGCCATCTAGGAATTCTTCCAACTTCATTAAAACCAAATTTTTTCAATAATTTAATTTCAGGAGTATCAGAAGCAATTTTATTTGCTCCTAATTTTTTAGCATATTTAAAAAATTCTTCCATTAATTTAAATTCAACTTCCTCGTCATCTTTTTTCTTTGGATGTAAAAAATATAACCAATAACCTTTATGCCCTTCTCTCCTCGCACCCAAAGCTCCAATAATTTTGCCTTCTTGCTCAGCAACTAAACAAATAGAAAATTTATCCTTAATTAAATCTTTAACTAATTGCTCATTATAAGCTTCTCTATTTGGTTTTTTCAATATTCCTAAATAAATCTTTCTTGCCTCGTTTAATTTTGCTTTTCTTATTTTCATTTTAACTTCTTTGTAACAAAGTAAATAGATACAATTCCAAACCATTCCTTCCATAAGTGGTTCGTATTAATTGTTGATTTAAGTTTAAGACCAAAATTTAATTTTCCACTTTTAATTTCAATTGCCTTTTTTCCACTTGGCAATTCAATCATTTTTATGTTCTTAAATTTGCTTATGAATTTCTCAAATGGAATTTCTTTACCGTTGTCATAGATTCTCAGAAGTTGTTGGAATTCCTCTGGCAAATTCTCCTTATGGTGTGCAGAGGTGATTCTTGCAATTCCATCTTTTGATAATATTCTTGCAACTTCTTCAAAGAAATGCATTTTATCTTCGTAAAGGTAAGAAGAAACTTGACTATAAACCAAATCAATAGAACTGGTTTTAAATGGTAATTTTTTTCCTGCATCTCCAAAAATTAGTTTCATAGATTGCATTTGGTTTACTTCATCTTTATTAATGATGCCCTCTTCTAATGCAAAAGATATTACTTTATTTTTATCTCCATGAATCTTTTTAAAATTCATTCCAATAATATCAATTCTATTGCCAAACTTCTTCTTTAATTCAATCATGACTTTTCCATAACCACAACCAGATTCAAATATCTTAACTTTCTTTTTCTTCTTTAACATTTTAGAAATAATTGTTTTTAAATCTCCTAACTTTTTTTCCGCTTCTTTTAGTCCTCTTGTTTTTACCATTTTTCTATTTTAGTTTCCACCTCTTTTTTTCCTTTTCTTTCTCCATTTTATTTAAACTGAATATCCAACCCCATATCTTCAAACAAAATATAATTGTTCTGCAACTCTTCAATTGACTTGGGCGTCGGCAAACTGGCTGCATTTATTTCTATGACTTTTGAATCTGCTAATTCAGACTCCAAAATATAATAATTTTCTTTCCCTCCCCCAGACAATGCATTTGAAATAATCTGTGCAGGCATCTTCACTTCAAAGCACTCTTTCTTGGTCAATCCAAACAAACCTCCCAAGCCAGACTGAGGAACTTCAACACACTGCTCATGAGTGGTCTCTGCCAACTTCAGCGACGAATTCTTGTAAACATAAACACTAATTTCATACTGCCCTTCGCTCAGCTCAACATTCTTTTGCTCAGGATACACGATTGTCTTGGAAACTTCATCAGAAACAAAACTAATTATTGCATTGCCTCCTTTGTTTAAATTAACATCTAACTTGTAAAGTTTGTCAAGGACAATGTCAACACTCCCGGTTTCAGTAGTTGAATAAAGATACTTCGCTTCTTCAAACCCTTCTGCTTTTGCCCGAACATAACCATTAACACACTGAGGGAATTCCCCTGCTAAACTTCCAGATTCTGTCTTTCCAATATCGCAGATAACTCCAAGACAATCATAAGAAATCTCTGCTTCAACAGAATTTAATTTCGTGTCATAAACATTCACCTCAACCAAAGTGTTTTTGTATTTGCACAACTCAGGCACTCCTATCTCCACAGCACTAGCACTCAAAGCTTCTCGTGGTTTATTTCCCTGAATAACAACTGCAACAGGGAACTGGAAAATCTCTTCGCCCTCCTGAACCTGAACTAAAACAGGGTATCGAACATTATAAACAAAATGATACGGCACATAACAAAAACCTAAAACACCCAAACCAGGTTGGTTGCCAACTGGCTTAGAAATCAAAACACTTTCCTCAGAAGGAACAACCTCAAAACTACTCGGCCAGGTTTTTGAATTAATAAACCTGACATCCCCGTCAACAGAAACATCTGCAACAAAATATTTGTTCTCTTCTTTTCTCAAAGAATAATCTCCTCCTTTAGTTTTCAATGCCAAAGTATTCGCCTCAATTGCTTCCTGCAACTCATCAAAAATCTCGTCAGCATTCCAGGTCAGGGGAGAACATGTCAACTCAACACCGTCGACAGGAGCATAAAGCCTCAAACTATCAACAGCATAATTTTCCAAAAACAAATCCTCCTGTTCTTTTTTGTAAATTTCTATTGCAGAATCATACAACATTCCCAGTTTTGAATCAACTTCCACGTCATGATTTTTAACAACAAAACTATCTTCCCCTTTTTCAAAACCCATCTCCATCACCAAACTTACATCAACCCTGTTCTCTCTTATATTAACTCTTGCCTCGGGAACTCCTTGATTAATCTCAAAACCCTGTTCATAATACTCATCAAAAACACACTTGTTTATTTTCTCTTCAATAAAATCTTCCAATTGCCTTTCCATTTCTTTTTTAGAAGGCACTTGCTCTTTCTGAATATTATTCCCGGAAACATAATACCAATAAGGAACAGGGTTTCCTAAAAAATTAAGTTGCGACGAAAAAGGCATGTATCTTGAACCCGTCTCAAAATCAGGTAGGGAAATCCAGCCTGCCTGGCTTTCCAGAATATCTATGCCGGTTAAAACCTTGCCTTCTAAACAAGACAAAAAATTATTATAAACAGGTTCAATACTCACAGGGATTTTCTCACCAGCAATAGAATCTCTAAAAGAGTAAAAAACAACAGCCCCTCCAACAATAACAATTGCAAGTATTATGAAAATAGTTACTTGCCCCCTCGTTTTTTCCATATACAATTAATGAAAATTATCTATATAAAGTTTATGAAGAATTACTTTTTACCGAACCAAGTGAGGGAAACACTTGTGCCCTTTGTGGTATGAAAATCTTTAGGCTTCCCAGAAGGCACAGCAGTGTCATCCTTTGAGGAGTCACCTGCTTTAGCAGGTTCTCGTGCCGGGAGCATTGGCGAGGCGGTATCCTTTGAGGATGATTTACCTTTTACGTAATCGAAAATAATTTATTGCTCCAAAAAGCATTAAAATCCCCCCTGCAAAAATTATCCAGGAATCAAACCTGGAAACATATTCAGGAATGCTAAAAAAATTAAAAGGAAAATTTATAAAATAAACTCCAAGAATCAAATAACCTAAAAAAATAAAAACATTCACATGCTTTTTCTTAATTGGATGATATTCCTCTTTTGCCATGAATATAGTTAAATAACATTATATTTAAATATTTTGGAAACCAAGATTAATTAGTCTGTGCGATTTCCTTTTCGGATTGCGAGCGATTTCGTGGTAGAAGTATAATCCAAAAGAACCTTCGTGCGAGGTCGGGAGTTGTAGAGAAATCGCTTCACAGGAACAAGAAGGGAAATTCCAAAAAACCGTTTATACCCCTTGAGGGTACGCAGGTTTTTTTGTGGTCCTATAGTCCAATGGCTAAGACATGTCCTTGACGTGGACAAAACCCCAGTTCAATTCTGGGTGGGACCATTTTTTGAAAGTATTAAGAAACTTTAAAAACCAAAAAATTCTGTCTTTATTATGAAAATTCCAAAAACAATAAATAGATTTTGCCCATATTGCAAGAAAAAAACAGAACAAAAAATAAAAATAGTGGGAACAGGTTTCAAAAGAGGAACACTAACAAGGGGTTCAATTTCACGGGCGAAAAAAAGAGGATTAGGCACAGGAATTGGAAACAAAGGAAAATGGGGTTCAAAACCTCCAATAACAAAAAATAAAAGAAAATCCAAAACAACTAAAAAAACAAATATTATGTATACCTGCAATGAATGTGGAAAATCAAAATATCAAAAAAAAGGTAAAAGAGCAGGGAAGGTATTACAAGAATAAGATGATAAT
>DAOWJK010000047.1 GCA_030640395.1 Nanobdellota archaeon
TGCTTTAAAGCAGTGGTATCCTCGCCGTGGATGTAATGAAAGAAAAATCAATGATTAAAATTAATAAAATAGAAAGGTATTATAAAACAGGACAAGTTATAGTGAAAGCTCTGAATGGAGTTAGTTTTGAGATAAAAAAAGGAGAGTTTATTGCAATTATGGGAGCAAGTGGGAGCGGGAAAACCACAATATTGAGAATTCTTGGGTTGCTTGATAAACCAACTAAAGGAGAATATACTATTAATAACCTTAATGTAGTTGATTTTCCAGAAGAGGAAAGAAGTTATTATAGATTAACTCAGCTTGGTTATGTTTTTCAGGATTATGCATTGATTAATGAAATGACTGCTGCTGAAAATGTTTATATTTTATCACTTATGGAAGGGAAATCAAAAAAAGAATCTATTTCTATATCCAGAGAAGCTTTGGAGAATGTGGGTCTTGGAGATAAATTAAATCGAATTCCAGACCAGCTTTCTGGTGGGGAAAAACAAAGGGTTGCTGTTGCCAGAGCCATAGCCAAGAAGCCAAAAATCCTGTTTGCAGATGAACCTTGTGCAAATCTAGATACTCACACATCTGAACAAGTTTTAGAAGTTTTAAAGACACTTAATAAAAAGTTCGGGCAAACAATTGTGATGGTCACACACGAACCATGGCATACTAAATATGTTTCAAGCATAATAAAATTAAAAGATGGTTTGATTGTTAGTGATAAAAAATTAAGGAAATAGTATCAACAAAAATATTTGGGATATATAATTTTAAATAATTAATTTTTTTGGTTTTATTATGAAAACCAAATGGTATGTTTATATTCTTGAATGTCAGGATGGTTCGTTTTATACTGGTGTTACAAATGATTTAGATAAAAGAATGAAAGTGCATACAGAGGGAAAAGGAAGCAAATATGTTTGCCAAAAGGGATTTAAGAAATTGCTTCGGGCGAAGTTGTGCAAGGACAAATCTGATGCGTGCAAGTGCGAGTATGAAATAAAACAATTGCCGAGGAAGGAGAAGTTGGGTTGGTTTTCGCAGTAATTAGTTTTATAAAAGAGAATTCTATTTTAATTAAATGGCAAGAAAAAGACCAAAGAGAAATAAGAAACGGGGAATGGAAAAACGGCTAAAAAGTGGGAGAAAGGTTAAGACGAAATAAAGAATAGGTTGTTAAAAAAGTTATTCTGCTCAAATTCTTATCTGCAATTTTAAATCCAAATCCGACAGCCTTATAAACCATTAATTTCCTTTAATATTATTATATGCTGAAAGTTCTTGACGCAATGTCGCAAAGGGCTTTGTGTTCAAGATTAATTCTTGATAAAAATATATTAGAAAATGAAAACATTTAGAGAACTCGGATTAAGCCGTGAGTTTGTGTCAGTGCTTGAGAAAGCCAGGATTACAACTCCTTTGGAAATTCAGGAAAAGACAATTCCTTTAGTGCTGGCTGGGCGTGATGTGATTGGAGGTTCTGCAACAGGTTCTGGAAAGACACTCGCATTTGTGTCAGGAATTATTGAAAATTTGGAGCAGAATGGAAGAGTTCAGGCGTTGATTTTAACACCGACCAGAGAACTTGCAGAGCAGATTGCTGATTCAATTAAGAAATTTTCCAGGCACAGGAAATTAAATGTTCTTTCTGTTTATGGCGGGGTTAATATTCAGAACCAAATCAGGCGGTTACAGGATACAGATGTTGTCGTCGGAACTCCTGGAAGGATTTTGGATCATTTGAGCAGGAGAACTTTGAATTTGAGAGGGGTTAAGTTTCTTGTTTTAGATGAGGTGGATAGAATGTTTGACATGGGTTTTCAGATTGATGTTAAAAAAATTTTAAGGGAATGCCCAAAGCAAAGGCAGACAATGCTTTTTTCAGCGACCATATCGTCGGGAATAGACAATCTGGCTAAAATGTACACTAAAAAACCTGTGGAGGTTTCTGTTAGGTCGCATGTGGACCCGTCCAAACTTAAACAGGTTTACTATGATGTGCCTGACGGTTTGAAGTTTTCATTGTTTGTTCATTTGTTGAAAAAGGAGAAAGGCGATTTAATTATGGTGTTTTGCGGGACAAGACGCAATGTTGATTTTGTTGTGAATAATTTAATTCATCTTGGAATTAAGGCAAAGGCGATTCATGGGGGCATGGTTCAAAATAAAAGAAATAAAGTTTTGCATGAGTTTGACAGCAAGGGCGGTGTAAATATTCTGGTGTGCACTGATGTTGCAGCGAGAGGGCTTGATATTCAGGGAGTGAGCCATGTGTATAATTATGATTTGCCGAAGACAAGTGAAGAATATATTCATAGAATTGGCAGGACTGCACGGGTTGGAAAACAGGGAATTACAATTAGTATTTTGTGTAGTAGGGATTATGATAATTTTAATAATATTCAAAGAGATGAAAAGTTAAAGATTACAGCAATGCCTTTGCCGTTAATTGAAAGAATTAGAATAATTGTTGAAGACAGAAAAAATTTTAGAAGAGGTGGAAATCAAAAAGGTTTTAGAAATACACCACGAAGAAATCAGAGACCAAGAGTGAGTTCCAGAGTAGGAATTTTTAATAAAAAAAGAAAGCCGTCTTTTAACAGAGGAAGAGCAAATAATAAGAAACAAGTTTCACGAGGGAGAAAAAATAGTTTTAGGAGAAAGGAGGATAGAAGGAGAAATTAAATTTGAATAATTAAAATATTTTTTTAATTCTTTCTATTATTTAAGGGAATATTAAACAAATTGCAAAATAAAAATATTTATAAATCTCTATTTCTTTTAATTCAAAATGAAAAAGAGTTGTGTAGTATTCTTGTTTGTGCTGTTGTTGGCAATGCCTTTGATGATGGCAGTGAGTACTGAAGTGAAAATCAAGACAGCCCCGTTTTCAGAAGTTCAGATGGTTGTTTATGATGCAGGCATAGAGGTCTTTACTCTTTTGGAGCGTTATATTGGGAATTCAGATAAATATGGGGATATTAGCCACGACTTTGACATAGCTGACGATATTTTTCATTTGAAAGTTTTTGTAAAAAGAGATGGCGAGACCCTTGTTTCCGGAGAAAAATTTTTAGATAATCCTTCTGGAGGATTTGTTTATCTGGAAGCTGCTCCTAAAAATTTTGAGTTGATTCCGACGCCAGGATTTGAGAACGGAACAGCAATAGTTAACGAGACAAATGCAGCAGAAGTAAATAAAACAGAAGTTAATGAAACAGAAGATGACAAAGTTTCTAAAACTATTGGTTTTTCAGTTTTTGGTGAGCAAGGGATTTTATCAAAAAAGCATTTTTATTATGTTGGAGGATTTTTATTTTTAATTATTATTATTGGATTTGTTGCGGCTAGTATTAAGCATAAAATGAATTCAAGTCCAAGAAATATTAAAGTTAAGAAATTAAGTGAGATGCAAGAAGAGAGAAAAGAAAATTTAGAGGATAAAGGAGAGGATATTAAAGATTATAAGCAAGTCATAGAAGATGCAGAGAGGAAAATTGCAGAAGCTCAGGCAGATATTAAGAAGATTAAGAATAATGAGAAGATAAAAGAAATGAAGAAAAAGATTGAAGATGACGAATCTGAGTTGAACAGACTGAAAGAGGGAAGAGATTAGTTGTTTTCTATTATAATAATCTTTAAAAATTTGAAAGAAACCTAAGCCAAGTGGGCGATTTCTTTATATCACTCGACGGAAATCGCAGGCAGACAAGAAGTAGTTTCTTTTATTTTTTCTTTCCAATATACCATTGTGCTTTATACCCTGATACAATTTCATATTTTCCGCTTTTAATTTTTTTAATTAATAATTGGGGTGGCTCAAAATCATTTCCCATTAGCATAAATATTCCATTTGGTTTTAAATAATTAGTTATATTTTTCCATAATGTTGGCATTTCTTCATAATTAAAATAACTATTTGAAGCAAAGGAAAAAATACTAAAAATTACATCAAATTTATTATTAAGTTTTAAATTAGAAATATTTTGTTTGACAAATTTACATTTCTTTAATTCATTTTTCAGTTTCGCTTTAGAAAGCATTTCTTTTGAAAAATCCAATAGAGTGATATTTTTATACCCCATTTTTACTAAAGGTACTGAAGAAATTCCGCTACCTGCTCCTAAATCCAATATTTTTGCGTCTTTTGATATTTTAGATTTATTAAATAAGAATTTTGCTGCCTTGGAATTTCTTGACCCAATCTTATCATCATAAATTTCAGCAAATTTATCGTAAAACTTTCTCATTTCATCTTTTGTATAATTTGTTGGCAAAAATAACGGGATTGTTATTGAAAGATAAACTTTATAATGATGGTTTTTTCCGTCTATTCTTGTACTTAAAAACATAATATTTTTTGGCAAATTTTTAATCAATATCCATGCAGGTCTTCTCTTAGAAGTTTTGTCGTAGGTAAATTTAGTATTTTTTGGCACTTCTTTTCCTGAAAAAGATTTCTTAATTTTAATTTGCATTATAATATTTTAATAAAATTATCCTTTAAATAGTTTTTGAAAAAACTCGTTCGGGTTATTAATATTCAACTTTATCCCTACCACGAAATCGCTCACAACCCGAGATGGAAATCGCATAAGAGAAGTGCCTCTTAATTTAGTTGTTTTCTATTATAATAATCTTTAAAAATTAATTAAAATATCTTTCTTAAGTCAAACATTCTCTGTAAGATTTGCAGTCAGAGAATATTTTCCACTCCTAACATGCGGTGTCGCCCTAACAGGGTCATTTTTGAAAAGATATTAGTATATTTTAAATAGTGTAATTTCAAAAACAACTTATGATAACCTGGTTTGAGGAGCATAATAAATTATCCTGGCTGATTACAATTTTTGGGGCAGTGATGATTTTTTATTTGTCTTCGATTTCTTATGTTCCTTCTGTTGGAAAAATAGAGGTAAACTTAATATCAATGCTTTATCATGTTTCTGCTTTTTTTTGTTTTGCTTTTTTCCTGTTTATTTCTGCTAGAAAAATAAATTATATTTTTGCTTTAACAATTATCACAGCAATTTTTTATGGACTTTTAGACGAGGTTCATCAGCTTTTTGTTGCAGGAAGGTTCTGCACTTTTCCTGATTTTCTCCTCGATACAACAGGGATTTTGTTTGCTTCTATGATTTATTTCATTTCTATAAAGTATAGACAAATAAGAATTCAAAAGCTTTAAAAAAGAAGTTTGCTTTTTGGTTTTATCTAAATTAAATATGAGGTTAAAATGGAAGAAGAAACAAACAAAACAAATGAATCGCCTGCAGAAGAGATTAGTGTTCCAGTGAGTGAAGATTCTGCACCTGAAAGTGTACCTTCTGATGAGGGCAACGAAACTTCAGACAAGACAAAGGAAGAAGAGCCTGCTGAAGAACCTGCAGAAGTGCCGAGTGAGGAACCTGAAGAAGTTCCAGAACCAGAAACTCCTGAAGTTGATGAGAAGGAAGAGCCTGCTGAATCTGAAGAACCAGCTGAAGAAGTTGATGAACCTAAAGAAACAGAAGATTCAGAATAAACAGGTTAATAAAATTTTTATTTTGCAACAAATTTATATAGTGTTTTGAAATAGACACGATATGGGGCTGAAAATATTTTTAAGTTTTATATTTGTTATTTTTTGCACAGGAATTCTTGTTGTTTATTGGTTTATTCCATTCGGGACAGTAGAGTTTGGGGCTAAGTCAGGTAACTTTAATTCGGGTGCTAATCAATCAGGCAATATGCAGTTTTATCAGAACATGAGGTATTCTGATTCCAGAATTTCTTACAAGATTCATGATTGCCCGTTGCAAAAAAAGAATGACATGGAAGAAGCATTTAATATAATTTCAGATTTGAGTGTTTTGAAATTTAATTCTGTTGATTATGGTGAAGAAATTTCTGTAACTTGTGACAGCAAGAATAAAATTGAGGACGGGTTGTTTGTTGCAGGAGAAGGGGGACCGGTGAACATAACAAGAGGGGGCAGGTTTAATGTTATTTTGAAGGGAAAGGTTTTGCTGATTAAGGATTCTAATTGCGAGAACCCGAATATTGCGTTGCACGAACTTTTGCATGCGCTGGGTTTTGTTCATTCTGAAAACCCTGACAACATTATGTATTATATCAGCAGATGCAGACAAACTATTGCTCAGGATCAAATAGATTTAATAAACGAACTTTATGCGGTTCCAAGCCAGCCTGACCTTGCACTGGAAAACGTGTCTGCAGTTATGCGCGGGAAATATCTTGACATTAACATGAGCATTAAGAACGACGGGCTCAGGGATTCCATGGAATCCAAAATTTTGATTTATGCTGATGACGAACTTGTGAAAGAAATTAAACTTGATGCATTGAAAATAGGATACGGGAGAATAATAACATTGAGCAATCTTTGGATTAAGCAAATAAATGTTAATAAGCTGGGTTTTTTTATTGATTACAGTTTTCCTGAGTTGGAAAAAAATAATAACAGAATTAGTTTGGAAGTGAGTTAGTCGTCGAGATCCAATGAATCAAGGTCATCTGAAAACTCGTCGTCGTCATGGATTTTTTCTAAATTTTTCTCCATTGTTTGCATAGAGTAATTCCTGTCTGACTGTCAGGTAGAACTCTTTTTACCTCATTTTATATTTTCTTAATATAATTCTTATTTTTAAACATTTCTATACTGAAGTTCTTGAAATTACTTCATAGTCCCAGTCGTGAAATTTGTATTTGTCTTTGTAAATGTTCTTGTAGATGAATTCTTTTCCTTGTTTTGGTTTGATATAATAAGTCATTGTTTCGGTTTTTGTGTTGCCGTAATAATCTGTGAAATAATATTTTACCTTAAAGTATCCTGGTTTGTAATCCTGGTTCCTGACATAAACAATGTAATGCTCTATGCTGTTTCCTAAAATTCCTTTTAATGTTTTTTTGCAGGCGTGGTAATCATAATCCAGGTAATCTTTTTTGTAATATGTTTTTGTGTAAGGATAATGTTTTATTGTCGGGTAGGCGTTGTAATAATTGTTTGTGTTGAAAGAGTTTGTGATTGTTGTTGAACTTCCTGTCAGGTTTTTTGGAGCAGTGAGTAAAATTATCATAATGACAAGGAGGATTATCAGGATTAGCCCGAGGAATGCTTCAAGAACTCTTTTATTATTTACCTCCATATCAAAACAACCTGGCGGTTTTTTTGGATTTTCCCTTTTTGTTCCGATTGGCGATTTCTTTATTGCAATCCGATGGAAATCGCGTGCAAACCACTTTTACTTTAATCATTATAAATTAAAGAATGTATATTATTTAAGTATTGTTGGGATTTAAAAGATATTTTGGAGAATTTGTATAATCAATAGTTTTAAAAATAATTTGTATTTGTTTATTATATCCCTTGTCCAAGTATAGGGTATTGGAGTTAGGGATATTTTTTTATAATTAGAGGATAAATCTCCGCACCCAGAATCGAACTGGGATTTCCCGGGTACTGCTTGTAACCGAACTGACTTTTGGGGTTTCATTTAATTTCCGAATGGAATATCCACCTTAGATAATCTACAGCCAGGCGCTCTAGCCTTTGAGCTATGCGGAGTAAAATAAATAGAATAAGTATCTTTTTAAATTTTGTTTGTTTATATTTTTAATGTCTAAAGAGATTAAACTAGCAGAATTTCTCGGAGTAATGATGGGGGACGGAAATCTTTCATTATATAAATCTGATTATAGGATATCAATGGCTGGGCACAAAAATGATGATTTAGAATATTTTAAGTATTTGCAGAATTTGTTCAAGTATTTGTTTAATAAAGAAGCGAAGATAAGGGATAAGAAGAGGTATATTTTATTAGATGTAAGTGATAAGAAAATTTTCTACCGATTACATAATCTGGGAATTCCTATTGGGAAAAAATCAGATATAGTTAATATTCCTGAAGATATTTTTAATAACATGGTTTTTTCTAAAGCATTTCTTAGAGGGTTTGCTGATACAGATTTTAGTGTGATGTTCAAAAAAGCTGGAAGAAAAAATCATAGTTATCCAAGAATTTCAGTAGATATTTCATCTAAAGAAATGATAAAACAAATATTAAAAATTTTAACAAGGTTAGATATATCTTACACAACTTACAGAAGAGACAGGGTAAGAAATAATACAAAATATACAACTTATGGGATAGATATAAATGGAAAGGAAAACTTGTTAAAATGGCTCACAAATATTGGATTTAATAATCAGAAACATTTATCAAAAATAAAGATGTGGAAAAAGTTTGGTTATTATAAACCATATTCAAATAACCCGTGCGAGGTCGGGAGTTATGGCGGAGGGATTTTTTTAAAAGGGAAAGTTTAAAGGCATTGGATTTTTGAATTGTCTAAGAAAATGACATCAAGAACTAACACAGGTGGATTAAAAATATTTGATTATCCAAAAGGACATAAACAAAAATTAACAAAAAAAGAAAGTTTGGGAATTGAACAAGCATATGGAAAAGCAGAGATAAGAAAAAAGAAAGAGAGATCTAACATTAGATACATTAAAAAAAGAGAAATTCCTTTTAAAAAAAAGGAAGGAAAAACAAAAGAAATTCCTTGGAAAAAATTGACTAAAATGGAACATCAAGATAAAGAAGAATTTAATTTTAAGAAATGGGCAAATCATAGAGAAAGAAGGAAATATCCTTTTCAAGAAAAATTTAGTTTTCTAATGTCATTATCTTTAAAATTCGTGTTCTCTTTAGTTATATTTGGAATTACCTTATCTAAATTATCTGCTTTAAATCAAATAAAAATAATTTTTATTCAATTTGGAGGGGTTATTCTTCTTACATCATTATATTTTCTATTGAGATTTTTCTATGGAATAATTAAAGAATTATATGAATTATATGAAAGGCAAAAAAATGGCATTAAATTATTAATAGTTTTTATATTAATTATTACTTTATTAGCTCTTTATCCTTTTAGAGAATCTATTGTAAATTCATTATTAAATTTATATAACACATTTAATTTTAAGGATATCAGCCCTTTTTCTTTTTAACAATAAAATTTAAAGTTAAATGTCCTTAAATTATTAAAAAAATATAAAATGAATTATTATCAAAGAAATAATAGAAAGAAGAATAAAATAAAGTGGATTATAATAATTTTGATTATATTGGCCATGGCTTCTTTATGGGATCAAGATAAAATTCAAGAGTATCTTGCTGGAAACTTGCATTTTGGAAGTATTATGAATAATCCTTTAGAATCAAAAAATATGTCTTCTCTAGTTTTTGAAGAGATAAATGAAGTTAGGGAAAATAAAACCATTGGAGAATTAGAATATAACAAGAACTCATATAATCTTGCTGTGGCTATATCAAAGAAATTTTATGAATCAGAAATCTATTCTCTTAAAAATTCTGAACTTGAAGAGATGTCGAAATCATATAAAATTAATAATGTTAAATTTTTATCAAGAAAATTGGAACAATTAGATAAAAGTAATTTTGATATGTTGAGTGGTGATTGGGCAACAAAAAATTTATTTATTGAAAATACCTTAAATCCAATATATAATAGTGGTGCTGTTGGATGTTATAAAGAAGTTTGCGTGTTCATCCTTAATATAGAAGAAATTTCAAATTCAATTGAAGATTATGATAAAGTCCCAGATGTTAAGGGAATTATTAATGACCTAATTCAAGATAATCTGGAAGAATATCAAACTAAACCAAAAACAATTAATTTATATGGTGTTGGGGATTTGATTGTTTATGGAGGATTAAATAATTATTTATCAGATCTTCCTGATTCTATATCTTATTATTATGTCCCCCCTACAACAAAAGACTTTATTATGAGAGATTTAGATAATGAATTACAAAAAGAATTTCTTCTCCAATTAGTAAACAAAATACAGGAAAGTTCATCTAATCCAGATGAACAAGCAAGAATTGCTATAAAGATTGTACAAAAAATACCTTATGATTATGATGGATTGTATGGAATTCCGGAAGGGAGATTACCTTATGAAGTTCTTTATGACATGAAAGGAGTATGTGGAGAAAAATCAGAATTACTTGCTTTTCTGTTAAGAGAACTTGGTTTTGGAGTTGCAATTTTTGAATTTGATTTCGAAGGCCATAGGGCTGTAGGAATAAAATGTCCTAGTTGTGATTATCAATCTTCGGGATATTGCTTCATTGAATCAACTACTTCAACAATTCCAACTGATTCTGAAGGAAAATATTTAGGGGCGGGGAAGCTTGGGAACCCTAGCGAAATTATTTACATAACAGAAGGAAATTCATTAGATTTGTCGAAAGAATGTGATGATGCACAAGAGTGGAATAATCTCCTTAGTAAAGGAGAATATCTCAGTGAATATGATTATAATCGATGGCTAAAATTGGTTAAGGAATATGGGATTGAAATTGAAGAAACTTCAAATTATGAAATAGATGATTATAGTGATGCTGAAGCGGAAGAAGTTCCTAGTTATGATTCAGAGGATTTCAAGATAGATTTGCCTTCTATAGAAATTGAATCTGATGAACCTTATTGCCCCCCTCTTACTAAATCAGAACTTTTAGATTGTCATTCTATTTCTCGCGACCCTCGATGTCCGAAAAGCCAAACAGAGTTGAGATGTAACTAATCTTCTTCCTTCTCCACTTTTTGCTCAGCCACAAAATATGCCTTGTTTGATTCTGTTTCTTTTATCTTGCCTTCTCTTTCATATATTGCAGTTGTCGAGGGCAAAGCAAATTTTCCAATCACCCCAATCTTGGAATAAAGTATGTAAGACAAAACCCGTGCCTCTCCCTGTTCTAATTTTTCAAACACCCATTCTATTCTTTTGTTTTTCTCGTCAATTCTTGCTGGCTGTTCTCCTCCAAACCTCTCGTAAATTTTTGTCAGTGCAGGGAGCCTGTCTATGATGCTGACTCTCTCAATGTATTTTTTGGCTTTTACAAATATTGTAATTTTTAATGCAAACTCCCCTCCTTTGGCTTTTACAAAAGAAACTTTTTTTCTCAAAAGCAAATCTGTTTTTGAATATTGTTTTGCCAGAATGCTTATTGCAACAATGAAAAATATTGCCAGGAAAGGGAACAGCCAGTTTGTCCTGACAATGATTTCCAGGCTTTCTCCTGGTTTTATTTCCCTGCTCCAGGTGTAATGGACTGCAGAGCCTTTTCTTTCAACAACATCTGGTTCAGGACTGAAACTTGTGAACAGCCTCGAGATAATGTTTTTTTCCAGAGTTGTCTGGGATTTTTCCAGAATATTTCCCTGATTGGTTTTGGTTATTATTTTTGTATTGACAACAAGACCATAGTCTTTTGTTGTTGTTGTCAAGAGATTTGATTCAGTGAATTTAATGGTCTCTTCTAATTCTGTTTTTTCATCTTCCACATTTATCTCTGCATGCAGTGTGTAAAATCCTGCTGTTAGTTTTTTGAAATCTTCCTTGTTTAACTGGACATTAAAATCCTTTCTTTTGTTTGGACCAAGGGAAAAAGTTTCTTCAAAATTGAAAAAAGCAGAATCAACTTTTATGTTAATTTCTTCAAAATCAAAGTTCACCTTGTTGTGCAGGTAAATTTCAATTGAGTTTGATTCTGAATCAATTTCTCCTGCGCCGATTTCAAAAGCATCTTCCAGGTCTATTATTTTGAATGTGAGCTTTTGTGTTATTTCTGAAGAGTCCTGCCCCTTGATGAAATAATTAAAAGTATAAGTTCCTCTTGAGGATAATTCTCCGATTGGGGAAATTTTCAGCTCAATGTTTTTTGTCTGCCCCTGACTTATCGGCGTTGTTCCAACAGGGAACATTTCAAACCCTAATAAATTATAAAACTCAAAACTGTCTGTTACCCCCAGATTAGTTATTCTTAAATCAAAAATAGTCGGCTCTTTTAATCCAATGAGCATGACCTCGTCTGAACTTTGCTTTTCAACTTTTAGATTTATTGCCAGGACAGAAGGCAAAATTAAGAGCATTAATAACAGGGCTATTCCTGTCTGACCCACGGCTGGTGCTGTTAGGCACGCATCAGGTAGATTTTTCATGATAAAAAAAGAGATGAATTCTATTTAAAGATTTCTGTGATGGATTATCTCTTGCCTTCAAGAGCCAGATAAGCTTTTGCCTGAGCCAGGAACTCGTCGCAATCGCCGAAGAGTTTTTCCTCAAATTGGTCTACTCTTGATTTTATAATCCATTTTTCATAAATGCTTCTTAGAAATTTTCTAAAGGCATCTTTTTCAAACTTTCCGTCATAATCCCTGATAAGTGTTCCAGAAACCTTGGCTTTTATCTCGCCCTGGTTTGTTTTTACTTTTGCCCCTCCTTGCTCTATTTCTACTTCTGTTAAATTTCTTATTTCAAAAACCACTTTTATTTCAAACTTAAAATAATCTGTAACTTTTCTTTCACCTGTCCATTTAATATCTAGGTCTTTTGAATTTCCAGTTAATTTTTCTGAATATTTGTCTTCAGAAATATCCAGGCCTGTTTCTTCTGTAAGCCAGTCATAACAGAACTTGTAGAAATCTTTAAATGAGAAGATTCCTCTGTATTTCATGCTGCTTGAAAATATTTTTTCTTTCTCCATTGAAGGCAACCTGCGGTTTCTCTCACACTCCTTCCCTTTTTGTTCAGGTGGGCGATTTCTTTACATCACTCGACGGAAGTCGCATGAGAACAACCATTTCTTTTATAGAAAGAATAAAAGTTTATTTAAATAGTTTCCTAAGCAGAATTTTTGCAGGTTTCGCATATTAACATTCCATTGAATCTGTAGAGGATGCCGTAGTTTCCGCATTCCTCGCAAATGCCCTCGCTTACCTGGCCCCTTTTTTTTATTCTTTTTAGTTTGTTTGATTCTTCCCTGATTTCCGCGAACTCTTCAAGCTCTGGATAAAATTCCGGCTTAAAGCTTAAGATATCACGGATAGTTACCATGCCCACAAGCTCTCCTTTGTGGAGCACCGGAAGCCTTTCAAATTTCAATTTTTTCATCTTGTTGATGGCTTCTTCAATTGTGCGCGTGGGGCTTATTTTCGCAATTTTTTTTGAAGAAATATCAATTGCCTTTATTGCTGACAGGTCTTTTTTTGATTTTTTTATTAATGCCCACAAAACATCCATGTTAGAAATAAATCCGACAAGCCTTTTTTTTTCCACAAGCAAAAGGCTCCCGACTTTTTTTTGCACCATTTTTTTGGCGCAGTCCAATAAATTAGAATTTGGCCTGATAGTTATCGGGTCCCTTGTCATGATATCAGAGACTAATACTCTTCCCATGTTTTACCACGATTAGCCTGCTTATAAATTTTGCCTGACAAAAACCTATTTGATTGAGGACAATAATGTTTAAATAAGTGGATTTTCATTTTTAGAGATGAATGATAAATTTTTTGAACAGGGTAATTTTGAACCAGAATATTTATTATTTAATCTTGATGGAAGTTCTTTAACAAAAGATTCTTTTGAACGTTTTCCCGGATATAAAATACCTGGAGAAGAAGGAGTAGAAACCAGGGTTTGCAATTTTAATGGAGCTATTTTTGATGTTAATTATAATGGAGGAGAGAGTTATGTTATATTTTATGGAAAACTTTCAGAAAAAGGAGAAAGTCTTTTTGAGAAAAAATTTGGCGTTAAATTAAAAAAATTAGAGGATGAATTAATATGACAGAAAAACCAGTTGTTTTAATGCCTGAAGATATTCAGAGAATAATGGGCAAGGATGCCCAGAGAAATAATATCTTAGCTGCGAAAATGGTTTCAGATGTTGTGAAAACAACTTTGGGTCCTAAGGGAATGGACAAGATGCTGGTTTCGCCGACAAATGATATTGTTGTCACTAACGACGGCGTGACGATTTTGGATGAAATGCAGATTGAACACCCTGCTGCGAAAATGATGGTTGATATTTCCAGGACACAGGATGCAGAGGTTGGCGACGGGACCACGACGGTTGTGATGATTGCCGGGAAACTTTTGGAGAATGCAGAGAGGTTGCTGGACAAGAAGATTCATCCCACAGTTATTGCAAAAGGTTATCAAATTGCTGCGGAAAAATGCCAGCAAATTTTAAATGATATTTCGTTGAGGATTACTCCTGAGGATGAGGACGTGTTGGAACAGATTGCCATGACTTCAATGACTGGCAAGGGTGCCGAGGGCTTGAAGGAAAAGTTTGCAGAAATTGCTGTCAAGGCTGTGACACAAATTCAGGATGGCGAGAAAATTAATTTGAATGATATCAAGATTGAAAAGTCAAGAGGAAAGAGTGTTAAAAATACTGAGTTGATTAAGGGGATTGTTCTGGACAAGGAGAATGTTTCCGGGGATATGCCTGTTGTTGTCAGGAACGCGAGGATTGCCCTGGTTGATTTTGGGTTGGAGTTGAAAAATCCAGAGATAGATACCAAGATTTCTGTTTCTTCTCCTGAGCAGTTGCAGAGTTTTATTAGCCAGGAAGAAGAAACAATTAAGAACATTGTCAGGAAGGTTAAAGAATCCGGAGCGAATGTTATTTTTTGCCAGAAAGCAATTGATGATTTTGCGCAATATTTGTTGTCAAAGGAAAATATTTATGCGTGCCGAAGAGTTGCCCGAAGTGATATGGAGAAATTAGCGAAGGCGACTAGGGCAAAAATCGTGAGCAATCTAAGTGAGTTGCATTCTTCTGAGTTAGGAAGTTCCGAAGTTGTTGAAGAGGTCAAGCATGGTGAGGATGCCCTGACTTATGTTCGGGGATGTGAGAATCCAAAGGCATTGACTATTTTGATTCACGGCGGGACAGAGCATGTTATTGATGAAATTGAAAGGGCGATTAAAGATGGGTTGGGAGTTGTTGCGTCGTCCCTGAAAACTGGATTGGTTGTTCCTGGGGGAGGTGCAATTGAAATTGAGCTTGCGCACAGACTAAGGCATTTTGGTCAGTCATTAAGCGGGAGAGAACAACTTGCTGTTGAAGAGTTTGCGTCTGCACTGGAGTTTATACCGACCACACTTGCAGAAAATGCAGGAATGGATCCGATTGATGTCCTGACAGAATTAAGGTCAAAGCACGACGCCGGGGAGCAAAATGCAGGATTGAATTTGTTTACTAACAAAGTTGACGATGTTCTGAAAGCGAGAATTATTGAGCCGTACAAGATCAAGAGCCAGGCAATTAATTCTGCGTCAGAAGTTGCTATTATGATTTTGAGAATTGATGATGTTATTGCTTCAACAGATAAAACAGGTGGCATGAATTCTATGACAGGTGGGATGCCTGGGATTGGAGGGTATTGAGAATGGGAAACAAAATCTTGATTATCTAACAATAAGACATCCTTTTTCGTAAAAATACAAAATTATTTAAACCTTATTTAATAATTTAAATTATATGGAATTAATTACTTTACTTGGATTAGTAGCAGCAACTTGTACTACTATTTCATTCTTACCCCAAGCAATAAAAACTATAAGAACTAAACATACTAAAGATTTATCATTAGGTATGTATACAGTATTCACAACAGGTATTTTTTTATGGTTTTTATATGGAATTTGGATTAAAGATTTACCACTTATTCTTGCAAATGGATTAACACTAATTTTTACTGCCACAATATTATTTCTAATCATTAAATACAAATAAATGTCTTGAACATTGCATTATATTTTCTTCGATTTCGTGTGCAATTTCTTAACCCAAAATTCCATACAGCACACAGCCAATAATTATAATTGATGCAACAATGTTTCTCCAGCTTAATTTTTCCTTTAGGAATTTCCATGCAAACAAATAAATAAATATTGGCCCAAGCATTATCATTAGTGTTGTGAAAATTACTCCGAGTTTTATGAATCCGTAATAAATTATTACCCTGTAAAAAGCCCAGATAAATCCTAATGCGAGAATTTGCAATTTTACTTTTTTGTTTAGTTTGCTGAAGTCTGGTTTAAATGCGATAAAACTGATCAGGAAAATTGCTGCGCATCTTAGGAAATAAAATGTTGTCGGGGAGTAGAAGTCAAGGATTAATCTTGTGATTATTAATTCAAGTGCGAAGAAAAAACTTCCGAGGATTGCTGCGATGAAATATTTGTTGAAATGCAAATGATGTTTTTTTATGTGCGAGAAAATTATTGCAGCACTGGCGATTAATGCAGGAATAATTATTTTTATATTTCTTTCAAAAAGGGTTTCACTTACTAAATAACTAAAAACAATCGCGAGCAAAATGATAAATAATGGCTCAAGGATTTTTGCCGGCTCCAGATTATTTAATTTTTCCCATTTCATTGAATAATAAGTAAAGAGGTTTGCAGCGATTGAAAGAATAATTACCAACGAGAAGATGAGAGCATTTCCAAGTTCAAATGCCTGGGCATCAAGTTTCCAGAAAAAATAAACAAAAGGCAGGAGTGCTAAAGTAATTGCGAGGAATTCTGCTGACTGGAAAAGCTTGATGTTGATTTTTCTTTTTCGTAAAAGTGTTTTTTGAATAACAAGTCCTGTTGCTAATGCAACTGCCCCAAAAATTGGAAAATAAAATACCATGTTTCACCTCTGTTTAATATTAGGAAAAATGAGTTTAAAAAATGAAGGAAACCAAGGTTTCCTCTCACACTCCTTCCTTTTTTGTTCAGTGGGCGATTTCTTTACAACACTCGACGGAAATCGCACTCATCCCTATTATGCGCGATGGGAGAATTGAACTCCCGCTTCGACGTTGGCAACGTCACGTCATACCACTAGACCAATCACGCAAAATTTATAAATATAATTAACTCCCAGATTATATAAAGTTTATTTTTTAAAAATGTTATTAAAATCGAAAAAAGATTACCCCAAA
>DAOWJK010000016.1 GCA_030640395.1 Nanobdellota archaeon
AGACAAAAATTAATATTCGGTATTGCCTGATTTCGCCGTTTGCTTTTGCCCATATTTATTGGGACCCGAAAATTTATGAACTTGTATATAAAATTGAAGAACCAATACTGGATGAAAAGGAAAAAGAAGACAGGAAAGAGATTGTTTCTGCGATGAGGAACATGATTAATTTTGACAGTGTTGTTCAAAAAAACCAGGAGGCGCTGATGGAGTATATTGACCAAAGGCTCAAAATTATCGCTGCTGAACTCGGGATAAATCTTTCTTATGAAAGTTACAAGAAACTTTATTATTATCTTTGCAGGGATTTTATAGGGTTCAATAAAACAGAGCCGTTGCTGAGAGATTATTTTGTGGAAGATATTGAGTGCAATGGAATTAAGTCTGCGGTGTATATTGTTCATAGAATTTACAGAAACATAAAGACAAGTTTGGTGTTTAATGACGGGAACTTGCTGGAAAATTTTGTGGAAAAACTTGCTCAAAGATGCGGGAAATATATTTCCTATGCCCAGCCAATACTGGACGGAAGCCTGCCTGACGGGAGCAGGGTTAATGCGACTTATACAAAAGACATCACAAGCAAGGGGCCGACTTTTACAATAAGGAAGTTCACAAAAAAGCCGTGGACTCCGACGCAGTTGCTGGCATTCAACACACTAAGTCCTGAGATGCTTGCTTATCTTTGGCTGTTAGTTCAGTATAAAATGAATATTCTTATTGCCGGGGGAACTGCTTCGGGAAAAACTACTCTGCTTAATGCTATTGCGTTTTTTATTCCGCAGGAGGCAAGAGTCGTTTCAATCGAGGACACGAGGGAATTAAATCTTCCTCGGGAAAACTGGCTCCCGAGTGTGGTGAGAGTATCAACAGGACTGGAAAAAGTCGGGGAGATAGACCTGTTCACTTTGCTGAGGAGTTCTTTCAGGCAGAATCCAGATTATGTAATTGTCGGGGAGGTGAGAGGCAAGGAAGCATATGTGCTGTTTCAGGGCATGGCGTCGGGGCATTCTTCCATCAGCACTCTTCACGCAGATTCTGTCGACACTGTGATAAAGAGATTAAAAACCCCTCCTATTGAACTTTCTCCAACCTTGTTAAATATTCTTGATTGTGTCTGCATCATGACTCATGCTGTCGTGAATAAGCAGGAAACAAGAAAGTTAAGGGAGATAGTGGAGATAATTAATGTAACTCCTGAGGGGATTGCGATGACAAACACTCCTTTTGTCTGGAATCCTTCTGACGACCAGTTTTATTTTAAAAAAAATAGTAAAATATTTCAAAAAATTGCAAAAAGAACCGGCTTGAAAATTGAGGAAATTGATTTGGAATTCAGAAAGAGGATTCAGTTAATTCACAAATTACATCAAAAGAAAATTTTTGATTTTAACAAAGTTCAGGAAATAATTAATGAATATGCGAAAAAACCCAAAGAAGTTTTGAGAGAATTTGGAATTGAATAATTGCCCAATCAAAATATTTAATAATACAGATTACTTCTTTTGGGAATGAAAAAAGAGGATATTCTGTTTCTTAATCAATTAGTCAAGACTCTTGAAGAAGCTGAGTTAAAACTTGAAGAAGCTTACGATGAGAAGAATTATGAGAGTTTTAATAATGTAAAGAAATTAATTATACAAATTCAAAAGAAAATTTCAGAGGTTGCTGTATGAGTGAAGAATTAAAAAAAATAATTTCAGAAAAAAAGAAGATTATCAAAGAGATAGGTTCTCTGTTTGCGATATTTGAAAGAACAAGAGACAGCGAAGAGAGAAAAATAATTTCTTCGCAAATTAATTTATTAAAAAATTCCCTGAAAAAAAGAAACAATGATATTTCGGGAGCATTGCGAAAAGTATCCTTGGTAAAACCTTTAGGCAACTTTGCAACAACACAAGGCACACCACAGGCGTACCCCGAAAAATTTCCTGCGGAAATGTTTACTAGGGGCAAAGATGACTTCCTGAGGATTCAGGATAAACAACAGCACAAAGGTTTACTAACCACTCAAGCAAAAAATAAAAAGATTGAATCAAATGAAAAAGAAATGGTTAAAGGTTCAAAAAAAGGAAAAAGCAAATCCAAGATTTCCATGTTTCCTTCACTAAGTTCAGGAAAAATAAAAATTCCGGAACTTGAAAAAGAAACATTAAAACGGCTTGGGAAAAAGGAGGAAAAGATTATTAAAGAGAAAGTGAAAAAACCAAGCAAGTATGTCAAGGCATCCAATAGGATTTTTATTAATCTTTCAAAACCTCTTTCTAAGAAAAAAATATTTGACATATTAAAAACATCTCTTATAAAATCAAACATGCAATTTATCCCTTCAAATTATATTTCAATAATTTTATTCACTACCCTGCTATCAGTGATTTTTAGCATATTTGTTTTTGGATTTTTTTTATTTTTTAATTTTGGACCTGCACTTCCCATTATAACAAGGGTTACCGAGGATATTGGAACAAGATTCATGAAAATCTTCTGGATTTTATTTGTCATTCCTCTTGCCACCATCTCATTCATGTATTTTTATCCTTCAATAGAAAGAAAATCTATTGAGAACAAAATCAATCGTGAACTTCCTTTTGCAACAATTCACATGTCGGCAATTTCAGGCTCGATGGTTGAACCAAGCAAGATTTTCAGCATAGTGAATTCAACAGGGGAGTATCCTAACATCTCAAAAGAATTTACAAAATTGATAAATGAAATCCATGTTTATGGATATAATTTAGTTAGTGCGCTGAGAAATCTTGCGTTTAACTGCCCAAGTTCAAAGCTCGCAGAATTATTTAACGGCCTGGCGTCTACAATAAGTTCAGGTGGAGACCTCCAGGATTTTTTTGAAAAAAGAGCCCAAAGCCTGCTTTTTGAATATAAAATTGAAAATGAAAAACACACGAAAACTGCAGAAACATTTATGGACATTTACATAAGCATTGTCATTGCTGCTCCAATGATTTTCATGCTTGTGTTAATGATGATGAAAATAAGCGGGTTGGGAATTTCAATGAGCACATCGATGATTAGTTTAATAATGGTCTCAGGAGTAGCAATGATAAACATTGTCTTCCTGACATTTTTACATTTAAAACAGCCAGGTGAATAACATGAAAAAAATATATTGGACAGGATTTGCATTGTCGTCGGCAGTTGTAATTTTGTCGCTATTTTTAATTAACACAAAATTTTTCTTTTTTGTTCTTGGGATTGGAGTTTTGCTGGGAATTGCTCCATTTGTAATATTAACTATTTATGAAACAAGAGTTACTCATGAAAAAGAGGAGATGTTTCTGGAATTTGCCAGAAATCTGGTTGAAAGTGTGAAAACAGGCATACCAATAAGCAAAAGCATAATTAATGTCAAGGGTAAATCATATGGGGTCTTGAGTGAAAATGTTGAAAAATTAGCTAATCAGATTTCCCTGGGAATTCCGTTGAATACCGCCCTAAAAATATTTGCAAAAGACATTAATAATAAAAATATCTCAAGGGCATTAAAATTAATCGGGCAGGCAGAAAAAGCAGGAGGAGAGATTGGAGAAATCCTTGAGTCAGTTGCCGAGGCTGTGAACATGTCAAACAAATTAAAAAAAGAGAGGAAGGCAGCAATATCAACATTAGTTGTTCAGGGCTATATTATTTTCTTTGTATTCATAGTAATTATTTTAATCATGCAATTCAAAATACTTCCGATGATTTCAGATATCGCTGTTGTTGAAGCATTAGGAACAGGCGAAACCATTGACCAGAAGACAATATCTAATGCGTTTTTGTATTTGCTTTTGATTCAGGGATTTTTCAATGGCCTGACAATTGGGAAACTTGCAGAAGGAAATGCCAAAGCCGGAATAAAGCATTCATTTGCACTGATGATTGTGTCATTCTTTGTTTCTACAGGAGCGAACATATTTTTTGGCTGAAAAGTTTAACATCAGGATTTAGAGAAGTTTTTCTGGAGCATAGCTGAGGAAATCCGAAAAGTTATTTTCAAAGGTGTTTTATCTATGTTTTTTCTTTCTGTTTAGAGCCATACCTAATAAGCCTAATCCAAGTCCTAAAAAAAGTCCTCCAACTAATTGGTTAGTTATAAAACCAATACCCATACCAACAAAAAGCCCAGCAGGTACGAATAAACTACTTTGATCATCTTCTTTCAATTTTTTAAATTTCTTCATAATTTTATATTATAATTAAAAGATATATAAAACTTTTTATTCTATTTTTTATCCATTGAAAATAATTGTATAACATTTAAAAGAAACTCCAAAACATAGATTTAATAAATATTAATTATTTCTTTAAGATATGAAAAAAAGAGGTTCGCATATTGGAATTGTTCTGTCTTTTATAATATTTGTAATTTTTTTGGCTTTTTTATATTCAACCATGGAACCCCTGATAAAAATTAAAGAAGACAAAAAGCTTATGCTGGAATATTTAGAAGCGATATTAATTAAAAAACTTAACACGAATCTGACAACCCTTACAATAACTATTGATGAGTCTGTCAGCCAAGATTGTGTGGTATTAGATGGTTTAATAGAGGAAAGGAGAGGGTTAAATTCCAGGATTATTGTCAAGGATTATGACAGGAATATTATTCCATCTTATATTTCAGAAGCAAGCAGCAGTGATTTAATAGTAGACAGAGATAGTTCCGGGGACACTTTTTTAAAAATATATGGTTCAGAAGAATTTGAAAGTTTAGGCAAAAAATCAACAGGCGGGTGCAAACTATTAGGAACAGACTATAAAATTAAATTATTAAAATCAAGTCAATATATTTCTAAAACAAAAGTAGCTGAGTTAAAAAATGATTACTTAGATGGATATGAAAATCTTAAGGAAGAATTAAATATGCCTGAAGCCAGTGATTTTGGATTTGGATTCATATATAATGATGGAACCAAGATAGAAACAGAAAGTGAAAATGTGTCAAGGAGTGTTTATGCTGAGGACGTTCCAGTCAGATATATTGACAGCGACGCGAACATTTTATCCGGATACATAAAGATTAAAATATGGTAATAAATATAAACTTGATCTTTTAAATAAAGATATGGGAATAATAAACTCTAAAAAAGCATGGATAAGAATTTTTGAAGCAGTTATTGCAGTATTGCTGATAACAAGTGTTTTGCTTATAGTTATTGGACAAGACAAAATTAGTAAAAATGAAGATGTATTGAAAATTTACAAGACGGAGATTTCAATGTTAAGGGAAATTCAATTAGACAACTTGCTTAGAGAGGATATTCTTGATATAGAATTTTTTCCAGTAGAGTGGGATGATTTTGATTCAAATGGTTTGAGTAATGTTAAGGCGAGGATAATTTCAAAGATTCCGGATTATCTGGATTGCAAGGCAATGGTGTGTGAAATGAATGCCACTTGTATTTTAGAGGAAGACTTAGGAAAAGAAGTATATGCTCAATCAGCTGTAATAACCGCGAGTCTTGATAAATACAGCCCGAGGCAGTTGAAGCTGTTTTGCTGGATAGGAACTCCTCCTCCTGAAATTGAGTTGCCAGAAGAACCAGACTTATGTGGAAATGGTATTTGTGAAGGAGATGAAACATGGGAGACCTGCCCTGAAGATTGTGAGGCGCCTGCTCAAACTTGTGCAGAATTAGGGGGAATTATTTGCACATTTCAAAATTTTATTTTAACCTGCGAGAGAAAAATAGTAAGTGAGACTGGATGTGTATGGGATTTTAATGATGAGTGTGATGAATGGAGTGGTGGCGGAGTCAGAACTGGAAGTTGTGGCAGTTGGCCATGGGATCCTGACGAAGCATATGAATGCTATAATATTGAAAGAGTGGTGACAGAATGTCTTGAGAATCCTGTTTGCCCTTCAGGTTATAGCGAGGTTGAAAGGAGCAGTTGCACAAGTGAACAAACTTGTTTAGGAGTAATAATAGATGCTTCAGATACAGACAGGTGTTGCTTAGGAACTTGTGGAGAGCCTCCATTACCTCAAGCTGATTTGACTTTATTATTTAGCAACACAGTGTATAGTTTAGAAAACGGAAACGAACACACATATACCCACACAAGAACATTTACAGAGAGTAATGGGGTTGGGGTTACATTAACACAATCTCAAATATGTTTTTTAGATGGTACTTGTGATACCTGGGATTCAGTTAACCACAGGATAGAAGCTGGAACATCATTAATAAGATTTAATGAATTATTTTGGACTCCTTATAATCCAGATGCATTTGCTTTAACTTATTTGGGAACAGATGATAATGATTATGCAATTACTATTACTCAAAGCTTATGTGTGCAAGGAGCATCTTTTACTGAGAATTGTGTTATTTGAGAAGAAAAAAGAAAAAATATTATTTAGTCCCGCCCCTACTCCCTCTACCACGACTAGGACTTCCAGTTGGATTAGAACCTCCAGAACTTTTCATGCCAGGAGTTTGAATAGTAAACTTGTTGTTGTCTTTTAAATATACTGTTGGATTATTTTTTAAATAAGAATCATCACCATAAACTCGCCCAATTATATTTCCTTTATCATCTAAAACATATGCTCCTCCAACACTAGTTTCATCTTGACTTGCATTTTCTTTTATCTTTGAAGTTTTTGTTTTAAGTTCATCACTATTTGAAACAGGACAATTCCATAATTTAGAATCTAATGAACCTTTTGGAAAGTTTAGAATCGCCGCAGGATTGCTTCCACAAGGACTTTGTCGATATTCATGACCTTGAACCATAGTCCCGCTTTCAAAAGATGGTATTACTTCTTTATCATCTCTTCTTATATTTCCATATGTTCCGCATCCCGCAAACATCACGCCTGCTAGAATTAACAAAATTGTTTTCTTTAATGCATATCCTAAATTCTTTCCCATTTTGATACTATTATATAATTATAACACCTTTATAAACTTTATGATAATAAAGCAATGATGTCAAATTATTTAAATTAAAAAGAATTTAATAAAATATGCATAATTTGAAAAAAATCTCAAAAAATATTTATGAAATTCCGCAAGAAGGAAAAATGCTGGTTCCGGGGAGGATTTATGCCAGTGAGGATCTGATGAAAAATATTGAAAAAGACAAAACTCTTGAACAGGTAAGGAATGTCGCGTGCTTGCACGGGATTTTAAAAGCGTCAATTGCCGTCGCTGATGCTCATCAGGGATATGGATTTAGCATTGGGGGAATTGCTGCTTTTGACATGGACAAAGGAATTATTTCTCCCGGAGGCGTGGGTTTTGACATTAATTGTTCGGTTAGATTG
>DAOWJK010000001.1 GCA_030640395.1 Nanobdellota archaeon
AAAAGTTATATTTACCTTGTGAAAGGAGATGATGTCAGGCTTTCTAATAATTTACTGATGGGGGCTGTTGAAAACCTATATGATGTTGCAATTGTTGTTAGCGGTGATGAGGATTTTATTGATTCAATAAAGATTGTGCAAAACAAATATGGAAAGAAAGTCGGAAATGCATATTTTGCAAAAAGTTCTTCTTATAATCTAAGAAGAGCGTGCGATTTTACAATAAAATTAGATAAGATAATCCATAAAATCACTGAAAATAAAAAGGTGAGCTCAGCATTGTCCAAAGACCATACTGAGCATTAACAGAATAAAATGGAATCAAACATATTTAAGCTTTTCGGAAAAGGAGGTTATGTATGATAACGGAACAGCACTTATATTCGGGCATAGTTAAAATGAGAACTAAAATGAATAAATTTATACGTCCACCACTACAAAATATAGTTAAATGATGTAGACGTAAATATACTATGGTTTATACTGAAATAAAAGAAAAAAACAAAAAAAAATATTTTTACAGAGTTAAATCTGTAAGAAAAAATAGAAAAGTCAAAAAGAAAAGAATTTATTTGGGAGTTGATTTAAATAAAACCAATTTATTAAAATCTGAGAAAGAAGCAGATAAAGAATTAATGTTACTTTCCACATTATTATCACGAGAAGAAAAAGAAAAACTAACAAAAATTAAAAAACAATATTTATCCCAGCCAAAAGAGATGTGGGAAAAAAAATATGAAGCCTTTGTTTCATTATTTACTTATGATTCTACAACTATTGAAGGAAATACCTTGACCCTTCAGGAAACTTCACAACTTTTGTTTGAGGGAAGAACTCCAAGAAAATCTTTAAGGGAGATAAATGAGATTATAAATCATAAAAAAGGATTTGATTTTATTTTAAATTCAAAAAAAGATATTTCTAAAGATTTTATTTTGAAATTGCATAAATTAGTTGTTCAGGATACTTTAAAACCTGAATTGAAAAACCAAATAGGAAAATATAGAACATTACAGGTTTATGTACGGGGAGTTAAATGGCTTCCCCCAAAACCAAAAGAAATTCCAAAAGAAATGACTTCTTTATTATCCTGGTATACCAAAAACAAAAAGGAACTTCATCCTTTGATTTTATCTGCTTATTTTCATTCAGCATTTGAAACAATACACCCTTTTGTAGACGGGAATGGAAGAGTTGGAAGATTATTGATGAATTTTATTCTTCATAAAAATAATTATCCCATGATTAATATTCCAAATAAGAAAAAATATATTTATTATAAATCATTGGAATCTTCTCAAATAAAAGGAGATCTAAAACCTTTAATTAAATTTTTAATTGATTTATTAAAACAGGAAGATGTTAAATTTTAGAAAAATGAAAAATAAAAAGTGGTTTGGCATTTTGGCAATGGTATTTGTTGTTTTTGTATTTGGGATGTTTTGTTTAGCTAAAAATGTTGACTATATCTTTTATGATGTAATAAATAAAAATTTTGAGGTGAGAAATGGATGAACTTAGCAAAGTAATTGAAAAAGGCGAATCAAGAAGTTTGGAGTTTAAGGAATCTTTGAGTTTGCAAAATGAAATTGGAGATACAGTTTCTGCTTTTTCTAATAGTTGCAATGGAATTATTTTAGTTGGGATAAAAGATTCGGGGGGGATTAAAGGGGTGCAAATGGGTAAGGACACAATTGAAGGACTGGCTAATTATATTAAGCAAAACACAGACAATTCAGTTTATCCGGATATTAAAGTAGAAAGTGTTGATGGCGGGAATATTATTGTTATTAAAGTGAATGAATCTAATGAGAAGCCGGTTTTTTTTAGAGACAAAGCATACAAGAGAGTTGGCAAGTCCAACCATAAACTCTCTGCGTCTGAAATGAGAAAGTTAGCAAAAGAATCTGGTAAAAAAATTTATTGGGATGAGCAGGTTTGTGAGGATTCTAATCTAAATGATTTTAAACAAAAGAAAGTTGATTGGTATCTTGAGCAGAGAGAAAAACATAGAAACATTTCTAAGAAGATAAATATTTCATTTAATCGGTTTTTAAGAAATATTAAGGCAGTTAAGAATAATAAACCAACTAATGCCGGGATGCTTTTTTTTGGGAGAGATTCTGTTTTGAAGATTCCCAGTTCTCAATTGAGATTAATAAAAATTAAAGGCGAGAAAATTAATGGAATAATTCTTGATAGATGTGATTGTGATGGGGCTTTATGGGAAATGATTAATCAGGCTGAGGAGTTTTTAAAGAAACATATTAATTTTATGGGCTTAAGGGGTGGCAAGAGTTTTCAGAGAGAAGATAAGTTTGATATTCCTATTGAAGCCCTGAGGGAGCTAATAATTAATGCTTTGATTCATAGAGATTATGAAACAACTGCAGATGTTAGATTATTTATTTTTGATGATAGAGTTGAAATAATTAATCCAGGGACTTTTCCAAGAGGAGTGACCCCTAAAAAACCCAAACATAAGCCTGTTAATAAAACACTTTCGCAGTATATGTATGATGTTGGTTTTATTGAGAAATATGGCTCTGGAATAATAAATGTTAAAAATTTATTAAAAAAGAATGGCAATAAAGAAATGAAATATGTTCTCCACGAAATTGAAACAAAAGTGGTTGTTTATTCTCAATTGGCGGATTTGTTAAAAAAAGACCGGGAAAAGCGGGGTGAAAAGTTCGGTGAAAAGTTCGGTGAAAAGTTCGGTGAAAGTCAAATGAAAATTTTTAGGTTAATAAGTGAAAATCCGAATATATCTATTTTTCAAGTTGCAAATGAATTGAATTTGACTACAAGGGCAATAGAAAAGAATATAGCCAAACTTAAACAAAAAGGTTTATTAAAAAGAGTTGGTCCTGCAAAAGGAGGGCATTGGGAGATTGGAACCGAGAGAGCAAAATTTAGAATTTAGAAAAATGAAAATAAATATAAAATTAAAGGAGTCTGAAACATTAGAATTGAAAAAATCAACTTCAGAATTAAAAGAAGCAATTATTTCAATAGTTAGTATTTTAAATAAACATCAAAGAGGAGAAATTTATTTTGGAATAAAGTCAAATGGTGATATTATGGGGCAAACAATTTCTGAGAAAACCCTTAGAGATATTTCAAAATCAATTTCCGATCATATTGAACCAAAATTATTTCCTAAGATTAATGAAATTATTTTAGAAGACAAAAAATGTGTTCTGGTTGAATTTTCTGGGAAAGACAAACCTTATTATGCTTATGGCAGAGCATATATTCGCGTGGGGGATGAAGATAAAAAATTAAGTTCTAAAGAATTAGAGAAACTGATTTTAGAAAAAAATAGAAATAAATTAAGATGGGATAGTGAAATTTGTAAAGGCGCAACATTAAAAGATATTGATGGTACTTTGATTACAAGATTTATTGAATTAGCAAAAAAGTCGAAGAGAATTATTATTAAGGAAGAAAATAAGGAATTAATACTAAAAAAATTAAATCTAATCTCAAAAGGCAAGATTACAAATGCAGGAATTATTTTATTTGGCAAAGATCCCTCAAAGTTTTTTGATAATAATATTGTGAAATGCGGGAGGTTTAAGGGAGTCACAAAAGAGGCATTTATTGATATGAAAGATTTTAATGGAAATCTTTTAGAGAATGATGATAATGCAATTTCATTTTTAAAGGAGGGCGTGAGAATAGGCGCAAAAATAAAAGGGTTATTAAGGGGAGAAGAATGGGAGATGCGT
>DAOWJK010000020.1 GCA_030640395.1 Nanobdellota archaeon
GATGTATCTTATGGGTTCACCTGTTTTACTTTGTCCATTTTTGGACAATGATGTAATATATTCATCTCCATCTTTGAAAATTGTTATGTCTGCATAGCCAAGTTTTATTGTGATTCCCCTTTTCAGTTCTTCAGAATGCGTGTCTGTGAACTTGCCAGTAAGTCTGCTCAGCAAAGTTGTTTTTCCGTGGTCAATATGCCCCACAACTCCTACATTTAATTCTGGTATTTTGTTCATGGAAATTTTAGAGAAGAAGAGGTTAAAAGGTTTTTGGAATGTGTTTTTTATTTTTTAAAATATTTTCAATATTTCCTCCCCTCGCCAAAATTGGAACTCCTGCTTCTCTTCCATGCTTTATTACCGTGCGTATGCTAACATCATAACACTTTGCCACCTTTGACGCTATTTTACATTCCCTTAAACATTCCACTATATCTTTTATCATTTGTTTTGGATACCCTATCACACCTTTTTTATTGGGTTTTCTTAATTTGTGTTTTTTTATTGTATAATAATCTACAGTTGCCCTGGTAATATTTAGTTTTTTTGCAATAAAAGTTGGACTGGTTAATATTTTTGATGCTTTTATGATTTCTTTTTCTTTTTTCTTTGAGATGCTTTTATATGAAATAAGTTTAACTTCTGGAATTGCTATCTGAAGTTGATCCCATCTTCTTAATGCTTCATACATTCCTGGGTCAATATTATAAATGTCTGTTCTTGATTTATTTTTATAAAAGTCATGTTCTCTAAAAAGAGCAAGGGGATTTTTATTATATTTTCTTCTCCCAAATTTTATACAAGGTTCTATTTGAATAATTGGTCTTCCTAAAATTGTTGATTTTCCTTTTAATTTTTCTTTTAAATTTCTTTGATTATCTTCTTTTAAGTAAGTGGGAATATAAAGTAATTCGTGAACTTGTGTTTCTGAATCACGATACTTTGGATGGTCTAATCTCATAAAGAATCTTTCTTCGTAAGGTGTTTGAATAAATCTTTCTACAAGGAAATTTATATATTCATAAGCATCTTTAAATTTTTCAAAGCTTTCTATTTTTTGGATTACAACATTAATTATCTTGTTCCTTTTTTTAACTGGTAATTCATAAGTTTGCACAATTGATTCAATTATCTCTTTTTTTATCATTCAAAGAAATATAAGCGATTAGTTATAAGTTTATTCTTTAGAAACTTTTTCTGTTTTTTCTTCTTTTGGAGTTTCCTCTTTCTTTTCCTCAACTGGTTTTTTGCCCTCTGTATTTACATCTTCTTTTACAGAGGGTACCTCGTCAGAGGTTCTCGTGCCGGGAACAGAGTGAGGCGGTACACCCTTGGGTGCAATAGGTACAGGCTCAGCAGATTTATTTTGCTCTCGTTCGACGTCCTCGGCGGACGAATGAAAATCTTTGATTTGCTTTGGGAAAATTTCTGAAAGTTTTTTATTTCCTTGTTTTAAAATTTTCAGGTTAATCTGCGAAATCGCGTCTGAGATGACTTTTCCGCGAACTGTTTTTCTCAATCTCAAACCTCTTGGATTTTTGTTTGACAATTTCTTTTTGCCTTCTTTTCGCGGTCTTTTTTTCATGGCTTTTCCATAACTTAAAAGAACTTTTTTCAGACCAACACCTTCAACTTCTTTTACTGCTGTGAAACCAGACTTGTCACTTGCACCTGTGATTTCCATTTCATAACCTTCTAAATCAGGTGAAACATCTTTTCCATTAATTTTATCATGAAGCTGTTTTCCAGCTATTGCAGGTGCGTCTGTTTCCAACTTGAAAGTTTTTCCTTGTTTGTTTGAAATGTTAATTTTAAAACTCATAGAAATTAATTGAAGAATGAGTTTAAAAGAGTTTTGATTGAGGTTTTTTTTGAGTTGGCGAAAGACTTAAATAACAGCATGGATTACATATATCAAGGTAACAGGTATTGCCTTAAGTCTTCGGACATACCGCAAGCGTGTTCCCGGTTTTGCTTTGGCAACGCCGGTATTTTTATTAATCTAAAAAATTATTTCTTTTTCTTTACAATTTTTTTCTTTGTTGTTTTTTTGGATAAACTAAAAGATATTTTTTCTAATTGTTCAAAAATTTTTATTTGCTGTTCCTTAAGATTCATTAATTCGCTTTCTATTTTAATAATGTCTCCTTTGACTGCTCTGAATGAACTTGCGATATTGTGTTCGTTTATCATGTCATTTTATAATTAACACACTTTTTAAATATATTGGTTTTTGGAAAATATTTTGATTTATGAGTAAATGGATTTGCGTTATTATTGTATCAATTCAAGAGTGGTGAATTAATAGGAAGATTTATAAAAGTGTATATTATAGATTTGTTTATGAAACAACCCTTAGACATAAATCAAAAAGGAAATGCTTATAGTATAGTTAGTTGGGAATATCCAACTCCGATTATTAAAAGGAATATTAGTAGATTAGAAAGCATTCTAAGAAATGGGCTTTTAGGAACTGCGAGTATACAAAGAAATGGCGGTTTTGGTGTTAATACAACGAAATTTGATTATGGAAATCTATTAGCTGAAGGGCATAAAAGATCTGTATTCTTTCACATTTTAGGGAGATTGAGTGGCGATCATGATCAGTCTTATAAAAGCATAGATCAAAATGGTTATTTACTAGGTGATCCTAAAAATCAAATTGGGATATTATTTGACTTATCTTTATTTCAAGAGGGTCAATCTTATGGACTTGGTGCTCTGCCTAAGAAAGACGATGGAGAAAATGGAGTTTATAGAGCTTATAATAATCAAAAAGGTCTTGCCCCAGGTGAGGCGTTGGCATATTCAGATTATGGATTCGTGATTTCGCCTATGATCTCACCAGAACATTTCTTAGGCATAATTTTTAAACGAAATAAAGAATTAACACCTCAAGAACATGAAAAAAGAATTGAACATGAGGTAGCTAAAAATATCCAGATGCATAGAGAAGGAAAAAGTATCTCATATTATGAGATGGATAGAGACCATTATAGGGAAGATTGGAGATATAGATTTATTGAAGAGAACAATCCTGAAAAGTTAGAACAAAGAGCTAATGAAATAGCAAGTGAAATATTGAATGTAAACACTGGTCAGCCCGACTTAATAATTCCTGTTTTTGACATACATGGAAATATGTGGTGGCCTGAAAAAGTGCCCTACACAGAATTAAAAGTTAATGAATAATTTTTTAACAAAGAAAAATTTTAAATTACTCTTCAACAATTTTCAAACACCCCAACCCTCTTTTTTCTTTCTTTTTATTTCTGCAAGTTCCATTAAAATCTTTTTTTCATTTTCAGAAAGCAAGTCCTTGTTTTTCTTGAATGTCTTGAATTGAGATTCTGAAATATCTGAGTAAAGAAATTCCTTGTCTTTAATCTGCCTTTCAAAATTTACTCCCGGAATTGAGATTGCTACTTCCATGTTTTCTGTTGCTTCCTGAACCGCCTTGTTTTCTGACTGGATGTTTTTTACTCTTCCGATTTTTGCTTCATTTTCATCTATTAAATTTAATCCGGAAATTAATTTTCCTGCTTCAATCCTGACACCGAAAATTGCAGGCTTTGTGTTCCTGAAAACATATTGCGAAAGAACTTTTAACTTGCACAAAGTTGTCAGCTGCATTAATCTTTTTTTCTCAATTTCTTTTGCTTTATCCTCCCTGAACTCAACAATGTTTTCAATCAATTTGTAAATTACTTCGTCAATTATTATTTTTATTTTTTCATTTGATATTTCCCTGGCTTCTTCATCTAATGAAACATTGAACCCCACAATTACTGCATCAATCTCATTTATGTCAAGATTTGCCTTTGCTGAGATTATGTCTGTCTTGTTTATGTTTCCGATTCCGGCTTTTACCACAGGGATGTTTTGCTGTTTTAACAAAACCAAAAGTGCTTCCAGACTTCCGAGAGAATCTGCTTTTGCTATGATTCCCTGCCTGTCTGTTTTAATGTTTTCTGAGATTTCTCTTTTGAACATTTCTTTTATTTTTTCTTTGTCTCCTTTGAAAGCCACAAAAGGCATTCCAGGCAGGGTTTCTGTTTTGTCTGTCAGCTGCATTCTTAAGCCTGTTGATGCCTGGGCTTTTTCAATTGGTTTGAATTTTGCGCACAGGGGCTGGATTTCCTCGAGAATTCTTATTTTTGTTATTATCGGGTTTTCATTAAATCTTGCGACTGCGATTTCGTCTGTTTTTGAAAGTTCGCCGTCATAGAGAATTGCCTCGTTGTAAGTTGTGGATTTTTCTTTTTTTATTTCAAGCATGACTCCTTTTGCCTGTTTTCCTAATTTTAATTTGTCTGATAAATATCTTTGACTTAATCCGCAGAGCATCATGATTAATTCCGGGATGCCCTGTTTTGTTTTTGCAGAGCACGGGACTAATGCGATTTTTTTTGTGAAATCTTTTATGTTGTAGAACAAGTCTGCTTCAAATCCGTGGCTGTTTAGCGAACCGATTAGGGTCATGTATCTTTGGTCAAAGATTTGCTTGATGTTTTGGGGCTGGGATTCTATGCTTTGTTGCAGGGGGATTTCTTTATCTGCATGACCTCCAATTGCATTTTGTGGAGGCCTCCACCCTGAGATGTTGTCGATTTTATTTAGTGCGATTAGGAAAGGTGTTTTATTTAGTTTTAAGATTTGAATTACTTCTGCTGTTTGCGGTTTTATTCCTTCATTTATGTCAATGACTAAAACTGCCAAGTCTGCCAGGGAACCACCCCTTTTTCTTAAATTAGTAAAAGCTGCGTGTCCAGGGGTATCAATAAATAAAAATCCCGGGATGTTAAGTTTTATTCCTGATTCTTCAATTAACGGGCAGGCTTTTTTTAGTTGTTCAATAGGATAAGAAGTAAAGGAAATTTTTTGTGTTATTTTTCCTGCTTCTCCTTCGGCAACTGCTGTTTTTCGCATACTATCAAGTATTGTTGTTTTTCCGTGGTCCACATGCCCGCAGACTGTCACAATTGGTTGCCTTATTTTTGTCATGAAATTAAGAGAAAGAATTAGATTAAAAGGTTTTTGATAAGTTGTTTTACTTGCCCTGTTGGGGCTGATACCATCAGGGTATGAA
>DAOWJK010000015.1 GCA_030640395.1 Nanobdellota archaeon
AGTGATATTGATATTTTAGTTAAACCTCCAAGGGGTATTGGTTTTGGATTTGTAGGAATTCAATTTGAACTTGAAGATGAATTAAAGAAAAAAGTGGACTTATTAAGTTATAAGGCAGTTCATCCCCTGCTGAAAGAAAGAATATTAAAAGAAGAGGTGAGAATAATATGAATAAGAAAGACATTGATTTTTTTAGAACATATTTTAGAAAGTATCCAAAATATTGAAAGTTTTTCTAAAGGATTTTCAGAAAGTGAATTTATTGAAGACAAATTAAGACAAAATGCTATTATAAGACAGGTTGAGATTATTGGCGAAGCCATCAAAAACCTTCCGGATTCTTTAAAAAAGAAATATACAGATGTTTCTTGGAAAGATATAGTTGGAACTAGGGATAAAATGATTCATCATTATTTTGGAGTTGATTTAGATATAGTTTGGGATATTATTAAAAAAGAGTTGCCCATATTAAAAAAACAAATAAAAGAAATTTTAAAAAAAGAAAAATAATAGCAGCAACTCAAATCCCAAAACCAAAAAAATCCTAATCAAATTAAAAGTTTAATAAAAAATTGGTTAGTTATTTAAACTTAAATCTATTTTTAAAAATAATATTCTCTTGCCTGATTGTTTTTCCTAAAAAGTTTTATATTTTAAACAAATTATTTCTAAAAATCTTTTTATTTGAGTTTTAACTGTTATAAAAAACAGCCTTGGCTATTGCATGGTTTACTGGATTGAAGAAACAAAAAACCCGCAAAAGAAATCAACCTGATATTTTCATTAATAATAATATTTAAATATGATGATTTGTTATTAATTTAATAAAAAGAGAGAATGAAAAAGATAATTATATATTTTGTAATTGCAACGATGATTTTAACAGTTGGTGTGTCGGCTGATTCACAAGACACTATTGAAAAAATCAAGGATTTTATAAAAGAAAAAGGAATTAATCTGGAAGAGGCAAATATAACAGAAGTTGATTTTGATGATTTGCCCGAGGAAGTGGATATAGAAAAAGTTGATGATACTAATATAATTATTTATGAAGTTGATTATGGGGCAAAGCCGCTTTTTGTCATCGCTGCTTCAGACGACGAGTTCAAAAAAGATATAATTCCTGTGTGCGATGTCAGGTCATTACTTAATTTTGGATTTAGTGGAGAGATGAATGAATCAGGTTTCCTGAATACAGCAACAGGTGTCAGGGGAAGTTCAGAAAAAGGTTATGTTATGATGAGAAAAGGAAGCATTACCGCAGTCTCAACGAATTTAGAAGTTATTAAAGAGGGTGCAGGCAAGATAGAAATAATAATTTATAAAAATGCCAAAGCAGTAAGATTTGGAAATAATATTGATGCTTCTTCAGCGGGCGTGAAAAAAGATTATGATATTCAGTCAAAAGATGCAGTAATATTTGAGCCAGGAGACGTGATTTTTGTTTATGCGAAAGTGCAGGAAGAAATTATCTGCAAAGACATAATTAGCATGATTGAAATCACTACAAATTAAGTGATAAGTTGTTTTACTTGCCCTGTTGGGGCTGATACCCTTAGGGTATGAAACAGTATTGTTAAAACAACCCCGCAGGGCGACACTGCATGTTAGGAGTTAAAATTCGTGGTCAGAATATTTTAGCGAATTTTTGGCTATAATTTAAAAATATAAAATGAATAGAATAAATAAAAAATTAAAACAGAAGAAATTTCTTGATTATAAAAACTTTTTTTTAATTTTTCTTGGACTTTTTTTCTTGCTTCTCCTGTTTTATTCTGGTTTTGATTTTTTTAATAAGATTTCCGGCAAGTCCATACTTAACATAGAGGCAAGTTATCAGGAAGGCCAGCCTTTGGAAGGGAGTTTAACGCTTTCTTTAAAGCAAGGGGAGCTAATCCCATTTTCGTCAAAAATTGTAATTGCAAATGATGGTATGGAAGAAGAGTATGTGTTGCATGAGCTTGTTTCAAATAATGTTGTTGAAGGAGATTTCTATGTTGAAGGAAAAGAGATTGAAGGGTTTGGAAAAGGTTATGGAGTATCAGGTGTAAAAGAAATTTATCCTGTTGTTTATTTTAAATTAAATATTTTTTCTGAAGTCGAAGATGCGGAAGACAGACCAACAGGTGAGTCTGAAGTTGAAGTGAAAGAAGATAAAACAAAAATTGGCTTTGAAAAAGAAGTAGAAGAGCCTGAAGAAAAAATTATTGAAGAGAAAGTTGTGGAAGAAGAACAAGAAAAAATTGAAGAAGAGGCGATAGAAGAGGAAGAAAAAATTATTGAAGAGGAAGCTGAAAACGAAGAAGTTGAAGATGAGTTAGAGAACGAAGTTGCAAAATCTGAAGTTGCAGATGCGGAAGATGAACCAGCAAGTGAGTCTGAAGTTGCAGATGAAATTATTAAAGAGGAAGCTGAAGAACCAGAAGTTGAAGAAGAACAAGAAGAAGTTGAAGAAGAAATTTCTTCTATTACCGGAAAGATGATAGCAAGATTTGGAAGATTTTTTAATTTCTTTTTAGAGTTGACTGGAAGAGTTTCTATGGAGATTGAGACTGAAATTGAGGGAGAGGTTTCAAAAGACAAGCCGTTTGTTTATAATTTACGGGAAGCTCAGAAAGCAGAAATTATTTCGTCTTCAAAGGATGTTGAGATGAGCATTAAGGAAAACGAGATTGTTGTGACTACTGATTATGTTGAGTATGAGGAGGGTTTTGGCGAGGAGTATGTTGGAGCAGATTATGCAGATGAACTTGTTGTTGATTTATCTAAGCTGAATTTTATTGCTAATAAACCAGAGATGGCTGTAAGTTTGGTTTATGGCAGCGAGGAGATAATTTCATTAACTGTTGATTTAGATGAGGGTTTGGTCAGTAAGAAAGAGATTAAGAAGCAGAACAACGAAACTGTTTTGAAAAAGGATTTGGCAAATGAAACTGTTTTGAATGAATCAATTATAAAAGTTTTGCCGGGTGCTTTGAGTGACGAAGAAAAACAGGTGCTTATTAATAAATTTGGAAATGTATCCATGGAAATGACAAAAGCAGAGGTGTTTAATGAAAGATTAATTCTTAAGTATGAACTTGGCAGTTTATGGATTGAATATTCGTATGATTATCCTGGCAAGATAAATGAGAAACTTGCGTCTCAGATAGAAGAAGATAAAATAAAGTGGCTCAGGGATTTGGCAGACAGGTTTTCACAGGATGAAACTGGTTCAGAAGAAATTGTCAATATGACAAAGAAAATCAATATTTTCTGATTTTTGTTATTTAGTTTTTTGCAGCAAAGTCTGTGATAATTAGATAAATTTATAAATTAAAAAAAGTTATTATATAAAATTAAATGAGGTGAAAATGGCATCAAATAAAAACTTAGTGATTTTTTCAATTGCAGTTGTTGTTCTTTTGGTTTTAGCTGTGGGTTATATTGGTTATAACATATATTCTCAGGCAAAAATCCAAAAAGAAGTTTCTGTTTTTCAGCAGGGAGTTCAATATGGCCAGGAGCAGATAATAAGATATATTGTCCAGCAAGCAGGTCCAGGTTCTTGTCAGCAGGTTCCATTGAATATTGAAAACCAGACAATAAACATTATTGCTGTTGAATGTTTAACTGCGCAAACTTAATAAGTTTGCGAGAGGCGAATTGAGAAGTTGTTTTTGAATTGTAAAAAATACTGAAATAATTTTCCCTCAGATTGTGCTGATTTAGTCAAAGAATTTTTCAATTTCTTTCTTTTGAAGTTTTGTAAATCTATCACAAACTTGCTTTAGGTGAAAAGAAAATTTATGCTCAAAACCAACATCTTCAACTTTCTTTCCAATTTCCTGCACAGCGTTAATTGCAGGAACAAAATCTCCGTCAGAAGAAACTAAAATTGCTGTGTCATAAGCATTATTGTAAGCAAGTTTTACCATATCAACAGCGAGATGAATGTCGTCTTCTTTAACCTGGTAAGTGGTTTTTCCGTTAATCTTGACTTTTTGCATTCTGCATAAAACTAATTTAAAATTTGGAATTTCTCTTAGTTTCTGAAAAAATCTTTGTTGAGATTTATAAGCTTCAAAATTTTTACTTATATCTAATGGGCAATTGTAATAATATATCCTAACTAAATTTCTATTTCCAATAATCTTTTTCAGAAATTTTTGAAAGTTAAAGTTTGCTTGTTTTTCATTAGGACATGATTGCTTTACTAAATGATATAAATTACTACCATCAATAAAAACAATAATTCTCTCTTTAAGCATTTTTGTTAAAAAATGATTTATACAAAATCTCTGATTTTAGTTTTTCTTTGTCCATGCAAATTCATAGAAAGAAGATTAATAAACTTTTGGATATAAAAACTCAGGTTTACTGAAAAGTAATCCTGAGGGGTATATAATTATTCTATAGAATCCATCTTTAAATAACTTTCGGCAGGTTATTATTTTAGTGAATTTATGAATGGACAAATTCATACGATACTCACAATCTCAATAACTTTTATAAATAAGTTTTATTTAGTTTATTCATGAAAAAAAAGCTGGTGTTAATATTTATTTTATTATTTATTCCTTTAGTTTTTGCTTATATGAACAGTACTAATTACAATATTTCTTCTCCTGTTGTTACAAGCGGAGGCAACGCGTCTTCAACAGATTATAAAACAAGCATGGTCTTGGATAATATAATAGGTTCAGTGTCTTCTTCATCATATAACCAGGCAATAGGTTTTTTCTTTGCTGAAGGCAAATCAAACAAAGCACCAAACACGCCTTCTCCTAATCTTGAGAGCATTGGAGGAACTAATAAAACAACAGAGGATTTGAACTGCTCAGTGATAATTACCGATAATGACGATAGTAGCCTGAATGTCTCGGTTAGGTGGTATAATGATAATGGATTAAACTTAACTGTTGATTATAATAATACCTATTCAAATGCCACATTATTTAATGCAACTTTGAATTCTGGAAACACTTCCAAGACACAGAACTGGACATGTAGTATAAGACTCTATGACGGAGAAGATTATAGTAGTTGGGGAAATTCAAGCACTTTAACAATTTTAAACACCCTGCCGACAGTAACTCTTTCTTCTCCTGAAGATGAAAACACAACAACAAACAGAACACCTTTTTTTAGCTGGAGCGGCAGCGACGATGACGGGGATAGTTTAGAATATGAATTAAATTTAACTTTGGTTGCCTCAGGTCTTTGCACAGACCCTGACAGAGGAGTAATTGGAATTTCAGATGAAAATTATACAGTTACCCATTATTTAAACTGCCTGTATGACAACAGCGATTATTATGAGTGGTCTGTGAGAGCCAGCGACGACAGCGGTGCAACTTACGGGGCCTGGTCTTCAATCAGGAAAATTTACATTAATTCAGATATAGTAATCAGTTTGCCGGTTGATGCAATTAATTTTGGCTCGTTTGTAACAGGGACTAACGACACCAGCGACAATGCGCCTTTGCCTTTTGAATTGCAAAATGATGGAAATTGTTTAATTAATGCAAGCATTAATGCAACTGATTTATGGACAGCTGTTTCTAATCCTACAGATTATTTCAAGTATAAAATAGACAACAAATCCGGGGAAGAAGGGGCTTTTAACTGGCTGCAAACCCAGACAAGCTGGACGCAAATTCCCACAGCAGAGGCAACATCAATTGTAGAATTAAACTGGAGCAGCTCAATGGACATTGCTGAAATTGATTTAAATGTTACAGTTCCGTCTCAGGAAGCAGCAGGAGATAAATCTTCAACTGTTTATTTTATTGCAAGCTTGGGAGAATAATATGGGAAATAAAAAGATAATAAAAATAATGAATATCAAAAAGAAATATTTAAAAAGGAGAAAGTCTATAAAATGAGACTTAAGTCTATAAAATGAGACAGAATAAAAAAGAAAAAATATTAGAATTATTTTTTGAATATCCCAGTAAGAGATTTCCCATAAGAGAAATAGCTAAATTAACAAAAATTCCGAGAGCAACAGTTCATAAAAAAATTTTAGAATTAAAAAAGCAAAGTTTGATAACTAAAGAGAATAAAGCAGATGATTCTTTAATTTTCAAAATTAAAAAAATTAATTATTTTGTAGAAAAAATAATCGATTCTGGTTTGATTGAAGAATTAGTGAATAAATTAAATCCATCCTGCATCATCCTTTTTGGCAGTATTAGAAAAGGCGATTCTGTGAAAGAGAGTGATATTGATATTTTTGTTGAATCTCCTTTGAAGACAAAAATTAATTTAAAGAAATATGAAAAGAAATTGAAACATAAGATTCAGGTTTTTGTTGAATCTGATATAAACAAATTACAACCCAATCTTTTTAATAATGTTATTAATGGAATTAAACTTTTTGGGAGTTTTAAAATAAAATGAATGGTGATTTGATGAGTTGGAGAGTGTGTGAAAGAAGGTTCATTAGAAATGTTGAGGTTGATAAAGAGAGAATAAAATCAATTGTGAAAAAAGCTTTGCAGAGATTAAAAAGAGCAAGAAAGACTGAAATTGAATTAGGGACAGTTTCTTTTGTTGTTGAAGATTACTATGAAGTTATTAAAGAGTTATTAGTTGCTTATTTGCTAAAAAATGGTTTAAGGTCAAAGAATCACCAGTGTTTGATAAGTTATTTTTATAAGAAAAATCCAGATTATGAAAAAGAAGTTTATTTGATTTCTCAGATGTCTTTCTTTAGAAACAGGCTTGGTTATTATGGCGAGGATATTCCAATGAATTTTTATGAGAAAAATAAAAATGAATTTGAAAAAGTGATTGAAATTATCTTAAAATTATTTGAAAGTGAAAAATGAAAAATAAAACAAAAAAAATTCTTGTGGCTGAAGCGATTTTTGTAGTCGGAGTTTTTGTTTACTTGTTTTTTTTAACTTCTCCAAGCCAGATTTATCCTTTAAGTGGTATGACTATTATAGAATCTGATTTTGTTTTTGAGATTGAAAACGGAGAAGAAGTTCTGATTTCTTTTGATGAAGATTTCACAGAGCCGATTGTTTTGAATGCCAGTTCAGACATAATTTTCCCTCCCGGAACATATTACTGGAAAGTCAGGAAAGGCTTCAGGGAGAGCGAAGTGAAAAATTTCACCATACAAGGACATGTTTCACTTAATATTCAGG
>DAOWJK010000009.1 GCA_030640395.1 Nanobdellota archaeon
CAATTCTCATAATCTGCTTGTATACATTGGGCAAAAGAATCTCCCAATAAAAAAATATTTCTCTGAGAAGAATTTTTTATAAAATCAGAATCAATAAACCCTTCATTATTTGAAGTTATTCTAAAAGTTGCCCCATCCTTAACAGGATTGCAAATTTTTGTATTAGTAGAATGTTTATATTGAATCTCCCCTTGTTCTACTTGAAAAAATTCATATTTTTCAAAATCACAGGAAGTGGCTCTTAAAAATATTTCAAAAAATAAAAAGAAAATTAATAATACAAAAAATAACAAGAGAAGTTCTTTTTTCTTTTTGAGTATAAAAAGAGGATTTGTATAAATGAAAACTACAAAGAGTAAAAATAAAAAATCCAATGAGAAAATTATAATTTTTGTGAGTGAATCTAAATTATATTCTTTTAATGCGAGAACATTTAAATTTAAAACTATCAATATTGACAGAAGAACTGCTAAACGAATTTTGTCTTTAATCTTTTGCATATTCATCACTATCCCATATGTCTTTAGGATTGTCTCCTCTTTTTATTATAAAATTGCCTGCTACTAAATAATCTATCCCTGTTCCCATCATACATTTATAAGCATCCTTAGGTGCGCAAACAATTGGCTCTCCACGAATATTAAAAGAAGTGTTCACAAGAATAGGTATCCCAGAAAGTTTACCGAATTCTTTAATCACATTATGATACATTTTATTCTGGTCTTTTCTTATTGTTTGCAATCTTCCGCTTCCGTCTATATGGGTAACAGAAGGTATTTTTTTGTGCCATTGTTTTTTTATTGGGTAAACCATTAACATAAAATCTGTCGGGGGAGGAATTGGGTTATCACATTCAAAGTATTTTAATGCATCTTCTTCACAAATAACAGGGGCAAAGGGCCTGAACTTCTCCCTATGTTTAACTTTTAAATTTAAAATTTCCTGCATTTTAGGATTAGTCGGGTTTGAAAGAATACTTCTGTTTCCAAGAGCTCTTGGTCCCCATTCCATTTTTCCCTGGAACCATCCAACAACATTGTCTTTAAAAATTAATTTTGCTGTTTTATTAATTAATTCTTTTTCATTTTTAAATTCTGAGAATTTAATCTTGTTTTTTTCTAGAAATTCTTTGATTTCTTTATTTGAAAATTCTGGACCAAGAGAAGCATTCTTTAGGATATACTTACGAGGCTTGTTAAGTATTGTGTTGTAGACATAGAATGCTGCACCAACACTTGTTCCGCCATCACCTGGATCTGGTTGAAGCCAAATTTTTTTGAAAGGAGTTTTTTTTAATATTTTCCCGTTACAAACACTATTTAATCCAACCCCTCCACTTATCACTAAATTGTCTATTTTTAATTTTTTATGAAGGTTATTTAATGTTTTGATTATTACTTCTTCTGTTACTAATTGCAAGGCTGCTGCAATATCTTTATGTTCTTGTGTTAACTCTTCATCAGGTTTTCTAATTGATTTTCCTAATAAATTGCATAATTCTTTTGAGGGCATTTTATCTTTGTAAGAATAAGAAAAATATTTTTGATTTAATCTATAACTCCCGTCTTCTTTTATATCAATTATTTTTATTAATTTTTTGTAATAAAGATTTGTATTTTTGTTCATATCTCCATATGGCGCCAAACCCATTACTTTATATTCAGAATTATTGACGCTAAAACCAAGATAAGCAGTAATTGTAGAATACAATAAACCTAAAGAATGAGGAAATTTTATTTCTTTTAACAATTTTATATTATTTTTTTCTCCTATCCCATAAGCAGTAGTTGTCCATTCCCCAACACCATCAATTGTAAATATTACTGCCTTGTCAAAGGGACTTATCAAAAAACTCGCTGCATGAGCCATATGATGCTCTATGAATAAAACATCTCCTTTATATTTTAATTTCTTTTTTACTTTTTTTAATATTCTTAATTTTTCATTAAACCATAAAGGCATTTTAGAAACAAAAACTTTATAACTTTTTGGAAAATATTGTAAATGTTGATATAAAAATCTCTCTAATTTTACAAAAGGTTTTTCATAAAATCCAATATAATCTAAATCGTCGACAGAAATCTCTGCTTCTTTCAAACAATAATCTATTGCATTTAAAGGAAAAGAAATATCATGTTTTTTTCTTGTGAATCTTTCTTCCTGAGCAGCACAAATTATCTCTCCGTCTTTTAAGAGAGCTGCTGAAGAATCGTGATAAAAACAACTTATGCCTAAAATATACATTTTAAAATTGCCTGTAATAAGCCTCCAGTTTATTTTTCCCTAGGTTCAAATTCTCCCAGTAAGTTTGACTATTGTTTAATTCTTCCTCTAAAAAGTTTTTTCCAACAATTTTTGCAATTAAAGAAGTTATCCCTACTCCAAAAAAATAAACTACTGAAAGTAAAATGGAATTTACAATAATTGCAATTGTATATCCAAATTCTTCCATCCCTTTTTTGAATGATTTTAAAAAATCGTGCATAGTCATTTTAAAAATTTTTTTAGAGCCCCCCCAATTAGAACCATTATAAAAGATATTGAAAAAAAATGTGAATAATTCCATCCAGAAGGCACTTTATTTAAAAGTTTGAACATGAGAGAGAAAACAATCGTAAAGATAACAAATGAAAACGCAAAACCTGTTTTTTCATATATCTTTTCTCTGATTTCCATTCAAAAAAAAGGGGGAATTTTCTTTATAAAAGTTACTTTTTTATTAAAGTCTTAACTAATTCCCAATCTCCTTCTCCCACACCTTTTGTTAAAATTAAAACTCCAAAATAAATTCCTATTCCGAGAAGTACTTCTACTATTCCAAAAAATAAATTCATGTCAACAAAATTATTAAAAATTAAAAGAAATAATGCCATTACAAATGTTGCGAAAATTGGCTTTCTAAGACCAATGCCTTTTGCACTTAAATTAAATTGATGCCTGGCATTTGTAATTAAAATTCCCAAGAGAATTAATCTGCTTGTGACTGTTGCAATTCCTACGCCAATAATCACATGCTCCTGACTGAATTGTAAAAGGTATTTTATTAAGATAATATTTAAGATAATATTTATTATTAAAGCAATTGAAACACTCTTGGCCAAAATTTTTGTTTTTTCTTTTGATTGAAAAATTGCAGTACACAAAGTTATTAAAGGCATTGTGATAATTAAAACAGATAAAAAATACCAACTCGAAACTGCCAAAATATATTCATTGCCATA
>DAOWJK010000036.1 GCA_030640395.1 Nanobdellota archaeon
GCCTTTGCCGACCAAGAAACTAAAAATAACCACAAGAAAATCTCCATGCGGGGACGGAACAGCAACATTTGACAGGTTTGAAATGCGAATCCACAAAAGACTTATTGACCTCCCTGCAAACGAAAAAGTTCTTCATCATATTATGAGAATGAAAATTCCAAAGAATGTAAACATAAAAATTGAGATAAAAGAATAAGCGATTTGACAACACAAATATTTAAATACGCTTCTTATTTAATTTAAACATGGTTGAAAAAGATATTGGAAGAATAAACAAAGGGGAATATCAGGGAGCAGTAACTGAAATTGTTGTCGGGATAAAAGAATACAACGGGAAAGTTGGCATTGATATAAGGGAATTTGTTACAAGCGACAGATATACAGGACCTACAAAAAAAGGTTTGAGAATTCCTGCAGCAGACTTTTTAAAATTCAAAGAAATGATTAATTCTATAACAGACGAAGATTTGAAACCAGAGGAAGAAGTTCCTGCAGAAACCCCAACACCTCCTGAACAAGAAACATTACCTGAAGCAGAAACAACAGCACCTAAAGGTGTACCCTCAAATTCAGAAGTTGAGGGCAAAGAAAAGTTGCCTGATTATTAATTCTTAAAAATGAAGGATTCTAATAAAATAATAGATTGGATAACGGTCTCTGTTGTAATTATTACAATGGTTATTTCGATATTTTCTATTTATCAAACTAGTGCATTAAAAAAAGAGGTAGAAATAAAACTATCTCAATATGATTCAATGAATATTCTCCAAGAGGATATAATTAATACATTATATGAATGGGAAGAATATAGTAAATCTTTGAAAAATAAAGAAAACCTTTCTACTAAAGAAGAACAAAAAAATGATGAATTCATTGAAAAGATAAATATCTTATATGCAAAAATGTATATAATGTTTCCCGATGAAGATTATAAAAATATACAAAACACTCTTGTAATTGATAAAAAAATTGATTCTTTAGTTTTGAGGGAAGAATTATTAGTGGCAATGAGAAAAGCTCAATATCCAGATACTGAATTTGATAATCGAGCAGATATTAGATTTATTAAAAAACAATAGCGCAATTAAAAGACTCTTTAATTTCTGCAAGCGACTTCCGTGAGTGTTATAAAAAGTCGCACACCTGAACAGGAAGGATGGTGTGTGAGAGGAAACCTTGGTTTCCTTCAATTAAATCATCCCCAACTTCAAAGCAATAAGCATTCCTATTCCTAATAATAAAATAATAATTCCTGCAATTAAATGCAGCACTCTTAATTTTCTTGTTCTCCATTGCTCTGCTGTTTTAGTTGTTGTAATGCCAAAATAAATTCCAAAAGTTATTAACAGCATCGGCATAATAAAAATAAAATTATACAATAATAAAAGAGGGATTGCGTAGTTTCTTGTTGCAACATCTGCCAGCAAGCCTAAAATAACTATGTAAGGTCCGGATGTGCACGGAAGCAGAAACAAGCTGATTACAAAACCAATAAAAAAAGCACCTGTCGGCGATGTAACGCCTTTCAAAAGTGATTTCATCCTTGGTCTCCATAATTCAGGAACCTCCATTTTAAACCATTTCCCATACCACAAATAATCTTTTAAATTAAACAGCCCTATAATAATCGCTAAAAAAGCAACAACAATATAAAAAGTTCTGGTTAAACCAGCCGCCTGAATTGCGCTAAACAAACCAAGCCCCATTAAAAAATAAGAAATAAAAATAGATAAAGAAAACATCAAGCCAGCGAACAAAGCTCTTTTTCTGTTTGATGAAGCTAAAATAGTTGTCATTAAAATTATTAAAACGGCAAAGGCACAGGGATTTACAGCATCAACAACCGCAGCACAAATCACAGCAGGAATAGTTAATTTCTTTTTTAATTCTGTTTTCTCAGGATTTTCAGTGGGAGAACTCTCCCCGATAATATGTGTTACATCATTTGATTTGCCGTCGCTTAATTTATTTAAAGGAGTTTCACAGCCATTTTCCAGGCATATTTTAATCTCATCTTCAATAGACTTGCCAAGTGAACTGCTGAACCCAACAAGAACTTTGCCGTTAATAAAAGTCGTAGGAACACCCTGAATTTCTGTTCCAAATGCTTCACTTAAATCTTCAAACAACTGCCGATTTTCATTGTCAAAATAAATTTCATAAGATTCAATTTTTAAAGAAGGATAATTTTCCTGAATTTTATTTAAAAACGATTGAAGCCCCCCGCAATGAGGACAACCCTGCCCATAAAAATAAACCAAATAAACATTTTCCCCTTCAGTAACATTACCTGTTGCAGATTGACTAAAAATCAAACCTCCTGCAACTATTAAAAGAATTACTAATATCAAGGGGATTATTTTTTTCATTAGATTAAGTAAAAAAACAAATTTAAAAAGTTTTTGATAATTGTTCCCATAATCACCAAATCTGTATAATCAAAACTAATAACTCGGCATCATCTGATTATGACCAAACTGAATAACCAAATCAATTTTTTTCTCAATATCTTTTCCCAAAATAGGTGTATCACAAGCACCAAAACAATCCCCCAGCCAAATTAAGAATTTAGTGCCCCCGCTTGTTCCATCCTGAATAAGGCCTCCAGTTTCAGAGGTCATGCCAGTGGTATCAGGGGGTACACCTTTAGGTGCCAATTTCTCTTCCAGATAATCAACAACAGCAGTTGCATAAGGCTTTAGCCCGTCAGGAAACTGCAACAAAACTAATTTTGCATTTTCTTTTTTTATCTTGGAAATAACTCTGTCTAATTCTAAATCATATTCTTTATTGCCCTTAGTAAAAATATTTTGCGAATATTTTTCGGGGTACGCCTGTGGTGTCATAAATTAATCCCATTAAATTCAATTCTATTTTTAAAAGCAGATAAAATTTTATTTATGCAGGATTTAGTTTTGCCGTGAAAATTCACTCTAAAAGGCTCTACGAATTCGCCGGAAAATTCTATGGAATAAATCTCTGCCTCAACAAACTGCCCATTTAAATTCAATGTATATGTCTCTTCATACCTGTGGCTTTTTTCATTAAAACGCTCTCTTTTTGTTCCTCCAAGTTTCCGAACATCAGAAACCAACAAGTCCAATCTTTTGGAAAAATAAAGAGCAGGATAAGCACTCTTTTCAATTTTGTTTCCAGTAACTTTTATAGAATATTTTCTCTTAACCATATAAATCAAAACCCAATCAAACTTAAATAATTATCTATCTTAAAAAATATATAGTAATAACTTTCCTCCAAAAAAAGTAAGATTGTTAAAAAACAAAAGCATGGAAATACAAAAAACGATTATTTACACTTATTGCACTAAATATCATACACTTGACCATCCTGCATATTTTGAATAATTAGGTGCAACTGAATCCCCTGTTTCATATTTAGGTAATTGATTAAAGTATTTAATACCTTTTTTCCAAAAAACAATCCAACGATAAACACATATTAAACCAAATAATGTAATCACAAAACCAATTAACATAATCCCAAATTTTTCTTCAGATTTATTTTCCTTAAAACCATAATTTAAAACTAAAAACAAAAATATTCCAATTAAAACCAATACCAAACCTACATACAAAATTTTGTTTACACTTTCTTTTTTGTTGCTTTGCGATATTAAGGAATGTAATCTTTTCATAAAAATAAACATTCATTAAACTTTAAAAATCCTGTTAATTTTAACATATTATGAAAAAAGAGGAGAAAAAAATACCTGAGTGGTTAAAATTAACCGGGCTTCTTTATTTGTTTATCTTTTCAATAGAATTAATTAAAAAAACTTCGCTGGTTTTTGCACCAGATATCAAAAATTTTCTCGCCCAAAGTTTAACGCCTTTGAAAGCAATATGTACAGGATGGTTCACAACCTCAATAGCGCAATCTTCAGGAGCAGTTGGTTCTGTAACAGCAGCATTCGCAGGAAATAATTTTATCACGCTTTCAACAGCAATTTATATTTTAATCGGGGCATCACTTGGAACAACAATTACTGCACTTATTATTTCTCTCATAACCACTACAAAAAAAAGAAAAGATTTCAGGCATGGTTTTGAAATAGGATTATGCTACTCTCTTTACAGTGCAATGCTCGTCATCATAGTCTTTATTTTAGAATATTTTTTTAAATTGTTTTCAAAAACATCATTATTCCTGGCAAATTTCCTCGGCGAAAAAATTTCTTTATTGCACATTCCAAATTTCATTGAATTAATAACATCGCCATTAATGAATTTAGTATCAAAAATAAACAATCACTTTTCAATATTAATTTTGGCTTTTATAATTCTAATTTTTACACTAAAATATATCAGCAAATCTGTGATAAAAATACTTGGAGGGGAAAGCAAAGCCAGAAAATTTATCAACAAACATTTTGAATCAAAATATAAAACTTATTTAATCGGCGCAATTTTAACAGGAATTGTTTTTTCATCAAGCATAACAATTGGGTTATTGGTTCCATTAGCAGTTGCACGACTTATTA
>DAOWJK010000018.1 GCA_030640395.1 Nanobdellota archaeon
GAATTGAACCACCGAGGTTAAAACTTTACAAAAAATGGATTCCTGTTGCTTACATGCCGTTGGAAAAAGGTTTTCTAACAGCCTCAGGGATGAAAAATTTTTCTTTTGATTACCCGAAATTAAAAAGTCTTGATGCGTATGAGAATCTTTGGGACGGGCTGAAAAAAGCGTGCAAGTTTTCAATTAAAGTTTTGAAGAAGAATCGCAATAAAACAGATTATGCTTATGTTCATATTAAGGAGACGGATTTGCCGGGGCATGATAACAAACCTCTTGAGAAGAAAATGATGCTGGAATATATTGACAAGACTTTGTTTAATTTTCTGAGGAAGTTTGCGCCTAAAAACAAAATTAAAGTTGTTGTTACAGCAGACCATTCTACGGTGTGCAAACTTAAAGCTCATTCTGCAGAGCCTGTTCCTGTTTTGTTTTATAATAATTCAATTCCAAGAGAAAAGAAATTTTGCGAGAAAGAAGCAAGAAAAGGTGCTTTGAAGAGCATGCAAGGGAATGAATTGTTGAATAAAGTTGGGTTTGATAAATAATGTAACTATTTTTGAAAAGTAACAGAATGGGAAGATTTATAAAGATTGGATATTTTGAAAAATATGGAAATCAGTAATGAAACGTTGAGAAATGATTTGAATAAATTTATTTATGTTCCATCAATTAATCTTTATATAGCAAAAGAAAAAACTTTGTTGGGAAAAAGTTGGAATGAATGTCAAGAAATTTTACATTTTAATAATCAAAGAATGCCCACAATCCCAGAATTTAAAGAATTTCTAAAATACACAAAACAAAATTGTCAAGATATTTATACTGACATAACTGAAATTAGAAGCCCTTGGAGATCAGAATGGTTAGATGCTGCTTTTAATAAAGTTCCAACAGGAAATGTATTTGCGAATTATCATGTTTTTGAAAATGGAAAAATAGTCAGAAAATCTGAGATTCTCGATTTAAATACTTTAATGAAAGATAAAACTCCGGGGATTAGTTTGGAAGATTGGATTAACTTAGATCAAACTAAACAAGGTTTACCTTATAGAAATCTTTTTTTTCAACCCAAGACCGCTTCTACCAAGGAAGGAGATTTATATTACAAGTATCCAAGAAGTGATAATAATTCAGCCACGTGGTTTTTTGCTTACCCAGAGGGTGTTTGTCTTGATTGCGATGGGAGTAGTTCTTACGAGGATTTGAGTCTTGGTGTACGGGCTGTGAAGCAAAGAGAATAGGATTTTGTTTCTGGATTAAGCAAATAATTTTCCTACATCTTTCACCATAGAAATCATTAAAAATCCTTATCATTTATTTTCTTTATGATAACCTACAACGACATATACAAAGCTGCTGAAAGAAACCTAAGCGGTTTCCTCTCACACTCCTTCCCTTCCTGTTCAGGTGGGCGACTTCTTTACATATTTCGGTGGAAGTTCGCAACGCAGCTTCGGGAGAAATTAAAATGATAACTTATAATGATATTTATGAAGCTGCGAGAAAAGAAAGATATTCCAAACAGTTGCAGAAATTGTCTGAGAAGTTTATTGCGGATTTTTCCAGTTATTTGAAAGAGAAAAAACAGATTGCTTTGAAAGAAGATGATGTTTTTTCTGATGTTATTGTCAAGACAAAGAAACAGCTTGAGAATGCAGTGACCTTGTTTAAGGAGTTGATGCTGAGGAGGAGGAGGAAGATTCTTGACTTGATTTTGATTGCTGCTGAGACAGGGATTTCAAAACAGGATTTTGAGAACATGCTGAGATTTGAAAAAGAATTTTTTGATGATTTGATGAAGTGCATAGATTCTTCAGACAAGAAACTTAAGGAATCTTTGAGCGGGAAAAAAACAGAGAATAAAAAAAATGAACTGGTTTGTTTTTTAGAGAATGTTGCAGAGTTTGTTGATTTGGAGGGCGAGAAAATGGGGGGTTTTGAAAAGGGGCAAATCGCAAATCTTCCTAAAGAAATAGTTAAGATTTTGGTTGATGACGGGAAATGCGAAATTATTGATGGGTGAGTTGGAGGTTTAGAAAGTTGAAAAGTAATTTAAACTATGAATTTTTTGTGTTAAGATGGTTTGGCAGGATTTAATAATAACTTTAGTGAATGTGCTTTTTGCATATGCTTTAATCCCCCAAGTTTATCAAGGATTTAAAGAGAAAAAAGGTTTTATACACCTTCAAACAGGATTTCTTAATTCTCTTGGAATGTTTTTGATGGCCTTTGCTTTTTTCACTCTTGGCCTTACTTTTTCCTGGATAATGGGAACTTTTAATGCGATATTGTGGATGGTTTTATTTATCCAAAAAATAATTTATTAATTTTAAAAAGATAGTTTTATTAATCTTAAATTTTTATTTATTTTATGAA
>DAOWJK010000041.1 GCA_030640395.1 Nanobdellota archaeon
AATTTTAGCAGTTTCAACACTCACAGGAATTTACTGCATTCAAACAGGGGTCCGCAGAACAAACATGATGGGCTGTTTAATTATTCCAACAATTATTTTTTATTTGTTTTGAAAGAAATTTCATTTTTTCTTACAGACTGAATATCCAATCAAAATAATCATTAAAGCAAAACCTAATCTAACAATAAGTGAATTTATAGACAACCAACCATCTTCAAAAGCTAAATCAACACCTGAAAAAATCCAGACTGCAAGCCCCCCAGAAATACCAATCATCACATTTCTAAAATAATCAATATCAATGTGTTTAAGCGATAAAAAAGAATTAAACAGCATTGTAACAAGAAAAACCCCAAAAGAAGTTATAGAAAAATAAGATAAAGTTAAAGGGGGCGTTTGTTTTAAAATATAAAAAAAGAACATCATAATCAAAGTTCCAACAAAGAAAAAACCAAAAGAATAACTAACCACATTTTCAAATAGTTTTTGTTTATTCATTTTTAACAATTATTTTTTATTTATTTTTAGAATTATTTCCAATGTCTATTTATCCCTTCTCTTCTCTTAAATAATTCTAAAAGTTTTTGAGTAAAATTCCAATCAAGATTATCATGATACAAATTTTTAGGATATAAAGAAATAAAATCTATATCGTTATTAAAATATAATTTCTTCTTAAAATCAAATTGCCTTTTTTTGTATTTTGGGTCGTCTATTTTTCCCCAGTACTCAACAAAAACATTATACTCTGGAAGAAAGAAATCAGGTCTTATTTTAAAATTAACAAAAGGAAATTGAAAACCCCAAAATGTCTTTTGTAGTCTTATAACAGGATGTAAATAAAATTTAATGTTTTTTCTCTCAAAATATTCTGCTATTTGTTTTTCTGCCTTACTATCATAATTTTTAGTATTATATGCCTTAACAATCTTATATTTCTTTATTGTATCTTCAAAAAAATTCGTTATAGATATTCCAATTAAAACAAAAGTAAAAAGAAGAATGATTTTTCTAAAATCAGAATAATTTGCATTATAAATCAAATAAATAATTACAATTCCAAGAATGATAAAAAAAATAGAATGGACTTGTCTTGTTGTTAATCTTTCTTTGAATATCATTTTTAATTAAAACATATTAATTTATTTAAACCTTCCTAAAACCCCTCCAACTTCTCTCTCCCTCTTTTCTCAAAACCACCCTTCCAACTTCTCCTGTCGCTCCAACTCCTTCCCAAAAATTGAATCAATATTTTCTTTTGTAATATTCAAAGTCTGCTTTAGATAATTTGACAAATTATATTTTTCAGCCAAGTCCAAAGCAGCATCAAGATATTTTTTTATCCCCCCCTCATGAATTGTGAAAATTATTTTGCCTTTGCACCTTGGACAAACCCCCCTCAGCGGAGGACGCCTCATAATCTCATTGCACTCAACACATCTAAAACCCTGCATTGAAAACTTCCTCAGATTACCCCTTATGTCCCTCATAAAATGCCTCTCAATAATCAGCCGCGCAGTATCAGAAGTATCTGCCGCCCTCAGTTTTTCAACAAGCTCCATCTGGTGCCTGACCTTGTCCTGCATTGTCTCCAAAAGTTTATACGACGAGCAAATAACACCATGATTAAAATTATCTGTGTCGTGCGTAAAGCCAACTCCGACAAAAGGGTTCCCTTTTTCCCTCAAAACATCTTTTACCATTTTAATTCCTTTAACTTTTGAGGAATGCTCTCTCTTTTCAGCAAGTTCATAAAGTTCAAGGGGATAACCAAAACTCAACTCAAAATCCAAAATCTGGTCATCAACTTCTCCTGCATCAATCTTCGCATTTAAAACCAAAGGTGCATCCTGTGTCCCTCCCCTGTGCGACGGCAAAAACTTTCTGGAGAAATTAAGCAAAACATCACTCAGTAACATTATTGCTGATTCATCTCCGTCGCAGTCTCTGCGCACAGCAGCATGCATGTACGGGCTCGCATAAATTCCCAAAGAATTTGAAAACCCAATAAACCTGCAAACAACTCCTGCAACATTATGCGGCGCCATAAAAACCCCCAACTGCCCAATTAAATCATCCCTCTTCTTAATATTATGAAACTTTTTCAAACCATAAATCCTCTCAAACTCCTCGTCAACAAAATTGCAAATATTCATAAAAACTTTATCCCCGGGTTCATCATGCGACTCAGACGAACTCGGAATCAACACATCATGCGGCATCAACTCCAAAATCTGCTCATCACTAATCAATTCTTTCCCATAAACATCCTTATCATAACCCAACTCTTTCAATCTCTCAACAGAAACTTCAATCTCCTTCGGCTTAAACGAAACAAGCGGCAGCTCAGTGCAGTCAAACCGAATTGTCCCGTCCTTATTAACCTGCAAATTATTCCTGGCCCTCAAAATCCCTTTCTCTAAAAGTTCAAGACTATGCTCTGCAGAACTCGTGCCCTTAACACCTTTAACCAAAAGCGGAACCTCTGACTTCGCCAGCCCCAGTCTCTCAACTGCCTTCTCAAAATAATGCTTCATATCCAAATCCTGAACACAATAATTCAGCCCCTTTTTCTCATACTCTTCCCTCACACTTTCAAAACCTTTCTCTTTCCCTTCATAAAAATAAAACATCTTCCGCGACTTTGCCCCGCAACTCTCGCACGTCGGATAAATCGTCTCTTTCCTGCAACCTTCACAATAATTCAGGGGAAAAGTGCTCCTGACCCTTCCAACCTCGCACGCAGCATTAACACTCCTAAACCTGCCGCCTTCTCTTCCAACAGGAAACAAAACATTAGGACTGCCCTGCAATTTCCTCAACTTCGCTTTCTCAGGACGGCCCATCCGGGCACCAACAAAATCCCCTGCCTTATCCTTAATCACAAAATCAGAAACAGAATTAATTAATTCTAAAACATCTTTATTCTTTTCCAAACTTTCAGCAATTAATTTTTTATTTAGATTTCCAATCAACTCCTTCAATAAAATCTCTTTACTCAAATCCAAACTAACTCCAAGATTCACCAAAAGCACCTTGCTGTTTTCCTCACTCAAAACAACATTTTCAATCGTAACTTCGTGCTCAACCCCCAAAAGTTCCAAGGCCCTTTTTCCCATCTCAAATTTTTCCTGCTCTGTTTTGCCAAAAGGAAAAATAATTTTCTTATTAATCCACGAATGCTTCAGCCACTCAATCAAATTCAAAAATTCCTCTTTTGAAATTTCAGTCCAAAAATAAATAAATTTCGGATGCAAAGGAATTTTATACTTCCTGCTCAATTCAACTGCTTTCTCAAAACCAACATCATAAAAATTTACAACTTTTCCGCCTTTTTTCTCCAGCTCCAAATTCCACCACTCTTCAACATAACCTGGTTTAACCAACTCTGCGCCACGATTAACCACATCACTAAACGGAAACAAAAAATCACCCAGATAAATTATTTCCTCGACATCAGGATAATATTTTTTCGCATCTTCAATTGTGTTAATTTTTTTTACACTGCCATTAAACAATTTTACAATGGGTCCGTCAATAGAATCGCATGGCGTCACAACACAGCCTTTTGTGGGTTTTTCAATTTTCAACTGCGTCCCTGTTGCAATAAAACTATCTGTAATTGCCATTGTCGCAGGATGCAGCGACGACGCACTAAACCCGGAAACCCTCCCCCTGCCATATCTAAATCTAAAAGCACCTGACCTGGAAGGATGGCCAAAAATCGGACGACCAGCAACCAAGTCCTTCAGGTAAACTGCCCCTCCTTCCTCTCCTTTACTTTTTCCAGAAGTCAATTTCTCATGCAGCTCCAGATATTCCTCAATCCAGTCAAAACCAGTTGACTTGATTCCATTCTTCTTCGCCATTCCTAATAATCTAAAACCTTTCGCAGCCTTCTGTGCAAGCGCCTCTGAAAAAATTAAGCACATACCTCCCCTGACAAAATTCGTCTCAACCCTGTCCAGATTTTTATAATTCGAAACCTCCAGCGTCGCAGTCGGCTCACCTGCAATCTGAATCGGCAAATTCTTCGCAATAAAAGCCATCTCCTCTTCCAGCGGAAAATACTGCAAGTTCGTAATCCTCTCATGATAATCAGCATTCTCTGTAACATACCTCCGAACCTCCTCCTCCGACGGGTCATACTTTGCATAACCAAATAATTCCCTCAAATAATCAATAATCATCAAAGCCATGCATCCTGCAGTTGTCCCGGCACTGCGAATCGGTCCTGAAAAATAAGCAATAAAGTAATCCTTTCCTTCTCTTGTCTTTCCCAACTTCAATTCTGTAAAACCCTCCAATGGCGGACTAACAACCCCTATTGTGAAATACGCAAACCCAACCCTGATGCCCGCGTCAATCGCTTCCAACAGCGTCGCAAACTCGCAAAACTTCTGCTTCGCCACTTCCTCTGCAATCTTAAACCCAACAGTCGGGTCAAGCTTTCCATACTCTGCCTCCAATTCCAAAATCCTTTCAGCAATCCCGGAATCAACAACCTGCGGATACTTAATAGAAATCAAGCCTACAACTTTCTCAGCCATGCTCAGCGCCAATGGAACCTCAACCTTGTCAACACAATCCAAACCCTTCGCCCTCGCCTCTCCAACTACATCATAAACTTTCCTGACATTTTTCTCCAGTTCCTTAAAATATTTTTCAGTTTCCATTTTCACTCTTTTTATAAGTTTAATTTGTCTCTATAAAATCTTCCTTAATTCTCTAAAATCATAAATAACATAATCTGCTTTTTTTCCAACATATTCTTTTTTAGGATTATAAGCAACAGCCAAACCTACTTTTTCAAAAACAGGAACATCATTAAAATTATCACCAATAAAACAAGTTTCATTTAATCCAATACATCGTTGTTCTAAAACAGCCTCTAAAACTTGTAATTTATTATCAAGCCCAACTATTTCTTTTCCTTTTCCTGTAAAAATTCTTTTTTTAATTTCAAGAAAATTAGAAACCTGAAAATCTAAATTTAAATCTTCTTTAACTTTTTCAGCCACAATATTTATCCCGGAAGAAACCAAACCTTTAATATAATTTCCGTCTAAGGAATTAAAAAAAGACACAGCCCCCCTTGAATAAGGAGCAGGAAATAAAACTTTGTTAGCTTCTTTAATAGACAACCCTTCTAACATCCCTACTTGTTTTTCAAACCACTCAGCATATTTTCCTTTTTGATTAACATAAAAATCTCTCATTTCAATCCATTCTTTATTACATGGGAGGGCTTCTGACATAGCATCCCAACTAGAATTAAAAGGTTCGTTCTTATAAGTAAGTACACATCCATCCATATCACTTATGATTGCTTTAATTTCCATTTTCTAATAAACTCTTCCTTACTTTTTATCTATTTATATTTATTTTGTGTGGTATCCATCAGAGGCACATAAAAGATGCCACTTACCTAAACACCGAGTGAGGTCGGGAAATTGTTTTGTTTTGCATGCGATTTCCGTCGAGTGCTCGTAAAGAAATCGCCCACCGGAACAGGAAGGGAAGGAGTGTGAGAGGAAACCGCTTAGGTTTCTTTCATCACTCGAAGTCGAGGATTTTCACCGCCCTTGTTTTCAAATTAAACATCGGAACCTTGCAATGATCTGGCTCATTTCCAAATTTTTCCTGGTAAGGTGTCATACCTTCCCACGACGACACTGAAATTACTAAAACATTATTGTAATAAGAAACACCGCTCTTGTGCGTGTGCCCTGCAATAAAAATATCCGGCACATTTTTTATTAAATGAAAATCTTGTTCAGACGGAAAATACTGGACAGACGCATGAGTAGGTGCAAGATGCCTGTTCTTCAGGAGATACTTCATAATCAACTCTGGCTGATTCATCGCCCTTTCTTTCACCAAGGAATTAACAGTCCCGGTATAATAAGGAAATGAAAAACCATGATAAGTCAAAACATTGAAGCCGGAAAAACCCTCCACTGCACCAATATTCAAAGTAGCAGGATTATTTGTCATCACAACATTCTCCATTTCATATAAAGGCCATGCATATTTTTCATCCAACAACGGCTGCGGCTCCATCAACCTGACACCATCGTGATTCCCGGCGCAAATAATTATTTTAATATCCTTGCGAATCTTCCCAAAAAGTTCAGCCAACTTTGAAAACTGCTCCTCCAGATCATTTATCTCCAAATCAATTTCCTGATTCGGATAATTCCCAACACCTGTAACCAAATCTCCAACAATAAAAAGATATTTTATTTTCCCAACTTCAGGGGTATTTTCAACTTTCCCATTTAAATAATCAATGAACTTCAGGAAGCTCTCTTTTAAAAATCTCTTGCTTCCAAAATGCAAGTCTCCAATAAAGAGGGCATACTCTTCAGCAGAAGATTTTTTCCTTTCAGCAAGCATCGCCTCTGGAAAAACAATATCATTCACAAAAACAATCTCCCGGCTTCCTGAACAATTAAAACCCACCACAGAATCCAGACTAATCTCTCCTGCCTTTTCAAAAAGTTCTTTCTTGCTCTGGTTCACCAAAATCCTAATTTTCCCTGTCAAATCCTCAACATCAAAAATAATATTCTTGTTCTTGGTCACCCTCTTATCAGAAACAATTCCAATTATTGAAATCCCCTGTTGACTGCCAGAAATTTTATTTATCGAAACAAGATTATTCAATTCCGAGTGCTCTTGCAAAATATTTCTCATGTTAGAAAGCCTGTTTCTAAAATATTTCACAAAATCTTTAACTTCTAATTTTTTGCTTTGCGGAAAATTTTGTGAAACAATTTTCACCTGGCCAAACTCAATTTCAGGCTTTGCTAATTCAAATACTGGTTCTGTTTTACCCTCTAACATCTCTTGCTCTTGTTCGACCTCGCTAGGGCGGACAACGGAAAGCGAAGCGACCCCTTGTTCGACGTCCTCGACGGACGAATGAAAATCTTTGATTCGTTCGGCTTTTGACGAACGAGTGGAAAACTTGTTTTGCTCTTGCTCTCGTCTGATATTTTTGGCAGATGACTGGAAATCTCTGATTTGCTTTGGTTCGCCTAACTCATTCATACCTTCTTGCATCAAATCTGACGACTGAACATTCTTGATTTGTTCTCTGGAAATTTCAATACTCAACCCTAATTTAATTTTTAATTTCTCAAGATTCTTCTGTTTCTCCTTCGGAAGTTCTAAAAAAAACTGGCTCACTTGCTCTTTATTTTTATTAAAAATTTCTTTAGTGATTATTTTTTGTGAAGTATTATCCTTTATCTTTTCAATAATCAACTTCAAAGATTCCATATCACTAATTTCATTAAATAAACTCAACACTTCCCTGTCTAACAAGATACCTTTTCTTAAACAAAATTTTAATATTTCCTTATTCATTTTCAATTATAATTCAAAGAATCTCTTATTATTTTTTTTGCCTTTTCAAGAATGTTTTTTGTAATTGCCAGTTTTATTTCCCTCATTCTCCCGCCCCTTCCTTTTGAAATCACCCGGACATTAATAATTCCCAGCATGTCAAACTCCTGGACAATGTCACTCACCCTTCTCTGTGTCAGGACTTCTAATTTATTTTTGATGCACAAATTCTGGTAAAAATTGTAAACATCCCCTGTGAAAATTGATTCATTATCCTTCCCATCAACTAATTGAATTATTGAATACAAAACAAGCTGGAATTGTTTGGGTTCAGAACTAATAATATCTAAAATTTTATCCCTCTCAATTTTGTCATTGGCTTTGTCAATATATTTTAACAAAATCTTTTTAGAATCATCTCTTTCAGCCAGCTCTCCTGCAACCCTCATCAAATCCAGCGCCCTTCTGACATCTCCATGCACTCTCGTGGCAAAAGCAGCGCAGTTCTCAAGGACCCTATCAACCTGAATAACACCTTCCCTGCAC
>DAOWJK010000035.1 GCA_030640395.1 Nanobdellota archaeon
AAAATAAAGGAATCAGGAGAAAAGAGAAAAAAACTTGAAAAAGAAATTTGGGAAATTCAAACAGAGATTCCGAATATTATGTCCGGGAGAGTTCCAATCGGGAAAGATGATTCTGAAAATGTTGAGGATAAAAAATATGGAAAGCCAAAGAGGTTTAGTTTTAAGGTGAAAAATCATGCACAGGCAATGGAAGATTTGGGGATGGCGGATTTTGATTCTTCTGCGCGCGTGTCCGGAACCGGGTTTTATTACCTTGAAGACAAAATAGCACTTTTGAATATGGCTCTGATTAATTACGCGAGGGAGATTATGGTAAAAAAAGGGTACAAATATGTTGAGGCGCCGCTGCTTCTTAGAGAAAAAATTATTGACAGGGTGACAGACTTGAATGACAAGCAGAACATGATTTATCTTGTGGAAGATGAGCCTAAGATGGCGCTCATAGGAACATCAGAGCATTCGCTGATAGGAAGATTTGTTGAGCAGGAAATAAATGAGAAAGAACTTCCGATAAAGCACACAAGTTATTCCATGTGCTTTAGAAAAGAAATAGGTTCCCATGGTCTGGACGAGAAAGGTTTGTTCAGGGCTCATCAGTTTAACAAGGTTGAGATGGTGGTTATTTGCAAGCCGGATGTAAAGGAATCTGAAAAGTTTTATCAGGAAATGCAGGATATTGCAGTTGAAGTGTTTAAGGGACTTGAAGTTCCGATAAGAATTCTGAAAATTTGTTCAGGGGATTTAGGAAGTTTGAAATATGAGCAGATTGATGTTGAGGCATGGTCGCCGAGGACAAATAAATATTATGAAGTGGGTTCCTGCTCTAATCTGACAGAGTCCCAGGCAAGGAAATTAAATATTACAACACGGATTAATGGGGAAAGAAAAACTCCCCACACACTGAATAATACTGTGATAGCAACCTCGCGGGCACTTAAAGCAATAATAGAAAATCATCAGCAAAAGGACGGTTCAATTAAAATTCCAAAAGCTCTTTGGAAATATACAGGGTTTAAAGTTATTAAAGCTAAAAAATGATAAGTTGCAGTCTTACAAATCATGCAATTGAAAATGCAGGTATTAGAATTTCCCAGTGGAGGGGTTGGTCTGAAAAAAGGATTGGACTGGAAATAATAAGGAGGTTGCCTTTTTCAAGAGTTATTGGAAGAGGTGATGAAGCATATTTCAGGTTAGAAAGGGGGAACCTCCCTCGTGAAAAGGAGATGGTTTGTTTTATGAAAGATGATGTCGCTATTTATGTTTTGAGAAGAAACATTTTTGAAAAGAGATTTAGGGTTTCTACAGTGTATGATGTTAATGAATTTAGCAGTGCAATTAAACTGGGAACATATCTAGAACATAAAGGGCAGATTATGGACCTGGTAGCATAAAATGAATTTGCCAGACCTTTTTGAAAATAAATAAATTTAAAAACAAATTTCTATAATATAATTTATTAAAAACCTTTGGTTTTTATGCGATTTCCATCGGATTGCAATAGAGAAATCGCTTCACGGAACAGGAAGGGAGATTCCAAAGAACCGCTTAGGTTCTTTTGTATGCCCACGTTGTCCAATGGCTAAGACACATCCCTGTCGCGGATGATACCCGGGTTCAATTCCCGGCGTGGGCGTATTCGTGGCAGAAGCATAATCCAAAAGAAACTTCGTGCGAGGTCGGGAGTTGGCGTGGGCGTTGAAGGAAACCAAGGTTTCCTCTCACACACCATCCTTCCTGTTCAGGTGTGCGACTTTTTATAACACTCACGGAAGTCGCGTGCAGAGAGCAGAGTTTTATGGAGATAACTAGAGTATAATAATTCTTAAAAAGTTTGATTATCATGAAAAAATAAGCTGAAACTTTTCAATCGTGCTTTCATGAATGGAGCAACATTGTTTGGAGTTAGTTTAACTCTTTCTGCTCTTGCTTTTGCAATTTCTGATAATTTAGGAGTAAGTGGAACCATAACATTTTTCTTGATTGCTTACTTATATCTCATTGCTTCTATTTTAGCTTTCATAATCCCTTCTTTAAGCGAATGAAATTCAATAGATGCAGAAAGATATATAAATTGATTGATTCTTGGGAAATTTATGGAACAAAACGAAGAAATAGAAATGATTGTATGTCCTTGTTGTAAAACACGAACAAAACATAAAAAAGTTTGGGAAAATAAAAATCGTGAGGAAGAAGAGGGGATATGGGAAATTAAAAACTATTTTTTAATGGAATGTTTAGGATGTGGAACTCCAATTTTAAAAAAAGAGTATTTATTTAGCGAGGATTTGTATATCAATCAGAAAGGAGAAGTTGAGGCAAAAACTACTTTTTGGCCAACAATAAGCTTTAGGGACATAGAAATGAAACAGATATCTCCTTTGCCTATGAATGTAAGAAAAATTTATGAAGAAATTATTAAATCATATAATTTAAAATTATATACTCTTTGTGCTGCAGGAATTAGGGTAATAATAGAAGCTGTATGTAAGGAAGAAAATATCCTCCAAGGAGATTTAGAAACAAAAATTAATACATTAAAAGAAAAAGGAGTTATTACTGAAAATATTAAAGAGGGATTGCATCAAAACAGGATTATCGGGAATGAGGCACTTCATGAAATAAGGGTTTTTGGAGATTATGAACTTAAAACAGCAATAGAATTAATAGAAATATTATTAGAAAGTCATTATGGATCTCCTGAAAAAGCTCAAGCATTAAAGGATATTTTAAATGCAAAAAAAGAAGGTTGGAAAAAAATTTATTAGCAACTTTTAAAAAACTAAGTTCTTGTTGGTAATTCAGATAAAAATAAGAGTGTTAAACAAATCCAAACCGCTCGGCATAGAGCGTAACTTTATATAATTCTATTCCTATAATAGAATATGAAAATATTTAATTTATTTAAAAAATTAGTTAAGAGAAAAAAAGTTGAAGAAATTGTTATTGAAAAGTTGGCTTTTTCTGAGATTGAAAATTGGATTGAAAATAAAATTAAAGAAAATGAGATTAAGGAAAAAGAAATTCTTTTTGCGGTTGAGGAGAAGATTGAGGATTTTATTGAGGAGATTAAAGAGAAAATAGTAATTTTACAGGGTTTTGATGTTGAGGCAAAAAAAGAGAAAGAGCAGATTAAAAATATTGTAATTAACAGCAGGGAGAAATATATAGAATCTGTGGAAGACTTGATTGAAAAATTAAATAATCTAAAAGAACATAAACTTGAGAAATTTATTGAAAAGATAAATAAGATTTTTTTTGTTTTTAATAAAAGTTCATTTAAGAATTATGAACGGGCTACAATTTTAATTGGGAAAGAAATGGCAAATATAAAAGAAAGCCTGAAAGTTTTTTCTAAAAGTCTGTTAAAAACTTTTGATAAGAGCAAGCCAATTGTGAATTCTTTTAAGAATCTTTTGATAATTAAAGAAAAATTAAATACAATTATTTCCATTGATAAAACTCTTGAGAGAATTAGTGAAAAAAAATCAAATTTAAATAAAAAAATAAGTGAGAAAGAAGAAGAAAATAGAATTTCAAAGCAAAATTTAGAAGAAATTAAAAATAGTTCTGTTTATTTAGAGAACTTATCTAAACAAAAAAAAATTGAATTTCTTAGAGAAGAATCAAAAAAAGATATTTTGGAATTAAAGCAACTTCTTGATTTTAAGGCTCTGGCTAATTTTTTCCATATTTTTGAAGAACAAATGAAAATAGTTAAAAATCATAAAGAAGATTTTTATGCGCACTTTATAAAAGACAACGGAAAAATGATAATTGATTTGCTGGATGAAGCTAAATTAAATAATAATACAATAGCAGAAAAAATAAAAAAAATACATTTGAAATTAGAAGAAACAAAAAATCATGAACAGGAAATAAAAAAACCTGAAACTCAGGAAGTATATTTTAAGATTAAGGAAATCACATTAGAAATTGATAACTTAAAAATTGAGAATGTTAAAGAAGAAAAAAGATATGAGAAACTAAAAACAAGCAGAGAAGAATTAATTATTATATTAAAACAAGAGATTGGCAGGATGAATGTTGAAATTGTTTGAATTTGAGAAATAAGATTTAATTTCTCAAGAATGTATTATTGAAGTGAGTGTTTAACTTAAGAATAAGTTTATAAATTATGACTCCCTTAAATTAAAATAATAAAAGAGGTAAAAAATGAGAAAAGAAATTTTATTTTTGTTTGTTATAGTAATTGTTCCGACGATAATAGCATTAGACACAGGTTATTGTGTAACAGCAGAAGTTTCAGATATTAGTCCAACTTCAATTGGAATCGGAGCAGAATTTACAGTGGGGGTGCATATTGAAAATTGTGGGGATGAAATGCCAGAATATGTTTCTTTTGAACTGCTAAATCCTCCAACAGATATTACAATTAAAGAACCTTTAATTATTAATATTTCCAAATTATATTATGGAAGTAGTGAAAGATTTATTACATATCATATGAAGACAACTGAGGATGCTCAACCAGGAACCCACGTAATTAAAACTAAATTAATTTATGGAGGAAGAGAATTTTCAATAACAAAAAATTATGAGATTACTTTTAATGTCATAGGAGATAAAGCAGAGTTGAGTATAGCATCTCTTAAAACTAATCCTGTACTTCCAAGAGAAGGAGAAACAGTTGAACTAACTCTGAGAATTGAAAATACCGGAGATGGAACTGCAAAATCAGTAAGTGTCTATGCAGATCATCCGTTTCAAGGATTAAAACAATCATTTATTGGTGCGCTTGATTCAGATGAAGATGGTCCGGTTGTCTTAACTTTTATTGTGGATGAAGCAGGAGAATTTGAATTTCCAGTTACTATTTCATACAAAGATGATTTTGGAGATAATAAAATAAAAACAATGATAAACATTAATATATTAAAGAAAGAATCTAATGTTGGAGCAATTATATTTACAATATTAATAATCGCTATTTTTGGAGGAGGGATATATTATTTTATTAAAACAAAAAAATCAAAAGATAAAATAATACACCAACTTCTCAAAGGAGAAAATAAGCTTGAAAGAGAAATTAAAAAATCCCTGAGGAGAAAATGAGGAAAAAATGTTTAATGATATTAAAGTCGGCTTACTCAGCGCAACAAGTTCTGTAAAAAGAGGAAACAAAAAAACAATAATTTTTATAGTCTTTGTTTTAGCATTAATTTTTATGAATCTTGTCTTTTTGCCTTCAATGATTGGAGGAATTTCTGGGATGTTTACTGATTTTATGCAATACCCTTATGGAGACATTGTTGTTGAACCAAGTGGGGATAATCCTTATATAAATAATGCAGATAATGTATTGCAAAAGTTAAGAGCTGTTCCAGATGTAAGGGCTGCAACAAAAAGGTTAGATGTTGGTGCATCCATACAATATAAACAAAAAGTTGTAGGTTCTACAATAGTAGGAATGCAACCTTCTGAAGAATATGATGTTTCAAATTACCCCTACATAATAACTGAAGGAGAATTCTTGGGCGATCTTTCACAAAATGAAATTATAATTGGTGCTATGCTTGTAGAAGGTTATTTTGGTTCTGAAATTTATGATAATTTAGGGGGAGT
>DAOWJK010000033.1 GCA_030640395.1 Nanobdellota archaeon
CCTTCCCTGAACACACCCTTTGCCCTCTTGCGCAAAATCCCTTGCAACTGCAGAGCATTATAAGGCGGAAAAATAATCTCTTCTTCTGAAAGTGAACTCCTTACTCGCGGATCAATATCATCTAAAAAAGTCAGATTATTACTAATTCCCACAATAGATATCTGAGCCTGGGAAAGCTCAGAATTAAGCCGCGTGAGATTATATAAAAAATCATTGGAAATCTTTTTCGTAGTCTGGTCAATTTCATCAAGAATCAAAACAACCAGCTGCTTCTCAGAATCAATAATTTCAATAAACTTGCTGTACACAGACTGCGTAGGCAAACCTGTAGCAGGAACTTCTGCTCCCAACTTTTTAATAATCTCTGACAAAATCCTGTACTCTGTATCAGAAACTTTTTTCAACTTGCAATTCAAATATTCTATTCTTAATTTATATTCACTATCTTTCTTGATTCTCTTCAACAACTCATTCTTAACATGCTGAATAGAAAGAGTCTTCCCAGTCCCTGTCTTTCCATAAAGAAACAAATTACTTGTCCTCTCCCCTCTAAGAACCGGTGCCAACACCAACGCAATCTGCTTAATCTGGTCATCCCGATAAGGAATATCCTCTGGCTGGTACTTCGTCTGTAAAAGAGATTTATTTTTAAAAATAACATTCTTATCAAAAGACTCAAAAATATTATTAAGTTCCACCATTATTTTAACCTGCAAACAACAAACTCCTACACGTTGATTTCGTATGGAAATTTATATTGCTCTGTTTAATTCAACGATAAAAAATATTTAAGTATATAAAAGATTATAACGACGGAAAAAAGAGAACACCTATATTTCTAATGGAAAAATAAAAATTACAAAAAATTCTTTATTTAATAATAAAAAAAATATTTAATCAAAATAAAATAATCTTTAAGATAATTTATTTACAATAAAAGTTATTATTTATTTATAATAGTATAAATTTAATTTTACACTTTATTATTATTTATTATGATAATATATATACTATATAATATAAATTTTTTTAAACTAAAACAAAAAACAAAAAACTTCAAATCCTTTTTAAAGGTTTCCAGACGAAACCAAAGGGTCAGAGACCACGAGATTTATTCTTAAAATAATAATTAACTATTTTCATTTATAATTCAAAAATACATTAAATTATTGAATATTTCTATTTTTACATAATTACCTATACTCTAAAATCTATTTAACTTTACAGAAAAGTTTATAAATTATTTTCTTTTGATTTAACTATGCAATCAAATAAAAATCTATTCAGTACTGTATCAGGGAAATTAATTGTGACAAAAGAAGGTAAAAAATTAGGGTTTGTCAAGGACATAACTTTTGAAACAAAATCAGGGGAACTCATTAATCTCATTGTAAAGGATTCCACCCCTTATACAAAAAACCTTAATCTGGAAAAAACAAATTTAAATGAACTCTTAATACCTTATTCTGCAATAATTGCTATTGGAGACTTTGTTATTGTCTCAGAAGAAGATTTAATTTGAATCTTTAAATTAATAATAATTCACACAAATATTTAAAAATGTACTTTTTTTAAATATAAAATGAAAATAATTGGATTTAACTTTGATAAGATAAATATTGAAAAACTTTCAAGTAAAGCAGGGAAGCTGGAAGTTAAAACTAATATTGATATTTCTGAAATAAAAGAGGTCAAATCAGAGAATACCTTGATGAAAGAAGATTTTATAGGAGTTCAATTTGCGTTCAATGTAAATTATGAGCCGGATTTTGTCAGGATAAATCTTTCAGGGAATGTTCTTTTTGCTGTTGATTCAAAACTTTCAAAAGATATTTTAAAACAATGGAAAGATAAAAAAATGCCCGAGGATTTCAGAATTTTATTATTTAATGTTATATTAAGAAAAGCAAATTTAAAAGCATTGCAATTAGAAGAAGAAATGAACCTCCCCCTGCATGTTCCTATGCCTTCTTTGAAAAAACAAGAAAATAAACCAAGTGATAGATAATTTTTTAGAAATTTAAAGTTTGGTTGAAAGGTGTTATATTTAATAAAAAATAAGTTTGATTTTTTATATTTAAAAATAAAGAAAAGCCCACAATACATTTATAAACTTATTAGTAGTTACACATTTTATGAAAGTTGAACATTTTTATGGAGCAAATAAAATTTTACAAAAATCAATGTATGATTTAAGAAGAAGTAACTTCGCTGAATTTTCTCCTGAAGAACAAATGGTTTATTGGCAATTTGATCCTTTATCAGAACATTTTATAGTATTTGATGGAGAAACACCTTTAGGTTCTATATCTGTTGGAAATTATTCAGAATATCTTGATGTTCATAAACAATTTGGTTTAGATAAATTAATTAAAGGGTATTCCCCAATCTTAAAAATTAAAGGAGTTCATAGATTAGCGACAATTCCTGAAGTGAGAGGAAATATTTTGGTTTTAAGAAATTTATTAAAAGTTGCTGAAGAAGAAACTAGAAAAGATTGTGATTTCTTTTTTGGTTATACTGCACCTTCAAAAAATACTCCAGGAGATATTTCCAGATTTGAATTAGGGGAAAAATATTGTTCTATAAGTAATGCTAAATCTATTGGGCGTAGGGTTTATCAAGGTGTTGAACAACATTTTTTTGGGAAGTGGGTGTAGTTGGTTTATTTTTTTATATTTTTCACACAAAACATTTAAATAAATCTTTTTCTCTTTTACATTATGAAAATTTCTGCCAAAAAAAAAGAAAAAATTTCCGAACAAATTTTATCTTATCTTTATTCTGTTAATCCCAACTCTATTTTCACTTCACAAATTGCAGAAGAAATAGCAAGAGATGAGGAATTTGTCAAAAATCTTTTATTAAATTTAAAAAAAAGAAATTTAATAATAGAAATAAAAAAAAAATCCCAAAGGAATAACTTACCTAAGAAGGTCAAGATGGAGATTAAGCGACGCAGCATATAATGCCTACAAAAATTATTAACATACCTGATTTTAATTATATATCTTATTATATTAAAGTTTTTATATTGCCTTAATTTTAGTTATTCATGAATCTGATAAAAGATGCTTTTCAAAAAGTAAGACAAGATATTGATTTTCTTTACACAGAAATTAATTCTTTAAAATCAATTTTAAATAAAAACAATGAAAAAATAGATGAAATTCATGAAATTATCAAGCAATTTAATGAAAAAATAGATAATTTTTCTAAAATAAACAAAATAAACACTTCGACAGGTAAACCCCAAATTCCAACAACTTCGACACATCCTTCGACACATAACTACCCTTTAGAAGCCTTAAATAACCAAAATATGCCTTTTTCCACTGGAAATCAAGGGGCTTCGACAGACAGACAGACAGACAGACAGACAGACAGACACACCCCAATTTCCTATGAAAATAGTGAAATTAAAGAAAATTCTATAGATAATGCTGTTGAAATATTAAATTCTTTAGATAACATAAAAAAACAAATCAGATTAAAATTCAAGAGACTTACAGACCAGGAATGGTTGGTGTTTTCAACAATCTATCAATTAGAGGAAGAAAATGGATTTGCAGATTATAAAAGTATTTCAGAGAAGGTAAATCTTACAGAATCTTCAGTGAGGGATTATGTAGGAAGGATAATAAAAAAAGGAATCTCCGTCGAGAAAAAGAAAATAAATAATAAAAATATCCAACTTACTATTTCAAATAACTTAAAGAAAATAGTGAGTCTTCCTACTATTCTACAACTTCGTGAAATTTAACTTTTAATTAAATAATTATTCGGTTAACATAATAATTATCTAACTCATTTTCCCTTCAAAAAAATATTTCTATTTTAATTAATTTTCTCTCACTTTTCACATTGTTTTTCTTTAAATTTTAACTTTTTCATACCTAACACCCACTTTTTCTATCTTTTTCGTGATTTTTTATTACTTTTATTTAAATTAACACTCACTTTTGATTTTTTAAGTATTTTTTCCTTTATGTTTTCAGGTATAAACAACCTTTTTTTACCATTTTTTTCTATTAATTCTTTTAATATTTCACTTTTCTGTTTTATTGTGTTTATTTGGCCCCTGATAGTAGACTTTTCTTTACCCAACATCGCTGATAAATCATCATAGCTCAGCTTCATATTAGTATTTAATAATATCCAAAGTATTGCTCTCTCAGTCACTGAAAATTGGTCTAATTTTGGTGTTTGAACAGTTGTTTGAACACCTGTTTGGACAGCATAAACAGCTGTTTGTTTATTGGACAGCGGTTTGGGTGTTTTAAACAGCCTGTTTGGTTTTAATTCATTCATAACAGAAACCATATTTTTCAATTCCTCAATCTCTTCTTGAACCGACGATAAAATCTCTTTTACCTCCCCAATCTCTTTTTGTTGCGTCTTTTTTTCAGAATCAAAATATTTAATCCATTCACTAACAAGATTTATGTCTTTTTTTACAGACTCAAAACTTTTTTTTGTGTCTTCTTTAATCTGTTCAACCTCTTTTTTTCCAAATAACCATCCAAACATGTTTAATCTTGTAAAAGGAGGTTTAAAAACTTTTTGTTTCCGTCGGCAAATATTTCTTTTTTCATCGGAAAAATCAAAAAAATTTAAGTAAATTTTTTTTAAAAAAATAACAAAAAACAGCTGTTTAAGCAAAAAAACACCCTTAAACAGCCTGTTTAAACACCCTTAAACAGTCAGGCCAATTTTGGACAGCTGTCCAAAATTGGCATATCTTCCTTTTATTTTCCGTCGGTAAACTTAAACAAACAGGCTGTTTAAAACATCCTTCTCAAAATATTTTTTAATTAATCTGAACTAAGATAACCTAAGTGCACAACATCCGCCAAAAACTAAAATTAATGTAAAAAATTTACTACAAAATTTTAAATAGTCTCCACACAATTAAATAAAAAAGAGGATTAAATTTAGATGAAACGTAGGTTTTTCGAATATTTTGTTAAAGGCAGGAAATTCAAAAAAGAGTTCAAAAAACAGCTGCGTATGTTAATTATTATAACCCTGGGTTTCACAATTGCCTTCACTTGGCGTCAAACAATTTTTGACCTCTTTCAAGCCCTAATGCAATTCTTTACAAAAATTCAAAACTCTGCAGCACTCAGCATCCTCACATCAATTTTTATTACAATAGTCAGTGTGGTATTAATTTACATAGCATCTTATTATCTAAAAGATAAAGTTGACAATTATTAACTAAGGTTAACTAAGTGAATGTATGTTTGAAGACAATAATTTATTTAAAGAGAGCATTCCCACTATTTTAATGAAAGAAAAATGCTTGAGCCCTATTAAAATTATGTGTAATAGTTTATCTGGGTTGGTTTTTGAAGGAAACAATACAATTATTTATACACATTCCATAGAACCAATAGAGAATTTTTTTAGACTTGATTTAACCGATCTTAACACTGGTGAGAGAAGAAAAGAAATCCCCACAGAACCTTTTTTTAATAATTATCAAGAAGTTCTAGATAAATCCCTTGTAACAAAGGGATTCTATAAAAAAGTGTGTGATTTAAGACTTGCTGATTGTTTGTATGAACAAAGCCAACCTTTGTGCATAGAAGACAAATACCGCGAACAAGAGGCATTTAAAGAGGAAGAAATATTTCTTCCAGGGCATCACGCACCTTAATTTACACTCTCTCTCAAAACACACAAAAACTTCTCACAATATACATTATCAGACCATTTCTATAGTAAAATTTATATACTTATTCTGATAAGGCTATAGTATTGTTATTATAAGGGAACCCTTATTGGAAAGAAAAACCCTAAGTAAACAAATAAAATAAAAAATGACTACAATTTTTATATCTGGAGCAGAGGGAGTTGGAAAAACAACCCTTATGAATCATTTAAAGAAAAAATTACTTGAGAAAGAAATCCATGATTTTGATGAGGTTGGTGTCCCACTAAATCCAACTTTAAATTGGAGACATAAAACAACTAAACATTGGTTGGAAGTTTCAGAAAGGAATGAAAAGCAAGGAAAGGACACTTTAATCATAGGCTTAAGTTTTCCAAGAGAAGTTTTAAAATTTTCAAAAAGGAAAGATAGTTCTTTTTGTTTGTTGGATATTAGTATTAATGAAAGGGCAAAAAGACTTAGAAAAAGAAATGCTTCAAGAGAAGTGATAAAAGATATAGAACAATTAATAGATTTAAGAAAAGAGTTTAAGGAATTAAAAATAAAAAAAGTAATTAATGTTTCTAATTTGAATCCAAAAGAAATTTCTTTGGAATTAACTAAATGGATTAATAATCTAAAATGACCCAAAACCAAAAAAAACCAAAAGTAGCAATTTATTCAAGGGTTTCAACACAAGAACAAGCAAAAGAAGGATTAAGTGTGGATGCCCAAATAGATAAGTGCAAATCTTTTTGCAATGCCCGGGATTGGGATGTTTTCCAGGTTTATAGAGATGCAGGGTTTTCTGCAGGAAGTTTAAACCGCCCTGCTCTTGAACTGATGTTAAGAGACGCACAGGAAAATAAATTCAAGATAATTCTTGTTTACAAAATAGATCGCTTTTCAAGAAAATTAAAAGATTTAATCATGATTTTAGATGACTTAAAATCAAAAAAAATTAATTTCACATCTGTCACAGAGCAGATAGATACTACTTCTGCAATGGGGGAAGCCTTTTTTCAGATAATTGGGGTATTTGCTCAATTAGAAAGAGGTATGGTTAAAGAAAGAGTTGAATTGGCTTTTGAGAGAAAAATTAAATTTGGAGAGGCTTTGTTTCGGGCCCCTTTTGGATATGTTTATCAAAATAAAAAACTCGTTCCAGATCCAGAAAACGCAGCCAAAATAAGAGAGATTTTTGAAATGTGGGCAAGAGATATAGATTACAAGGAAATATCCAAGAAATTTAACATTCCTTCTTCAACACTTTATCAATTAGTAAAAAACCCCATTTATATTGGAAAAATAAAATATCGTGGAGGGTTGCACAAAGGAAAACACAAACCTTTAATTGATGAAAATTTATTTAACCATGCCAATAAAATACAAAATGAAAAATAATTTGCCCTTTAAACTTAGAAATGAAATTCTTACAAGAGATAATTTTTCTTGCCAAAAATGCAATTTTAAGGACGAGACTTCCGAAAGTTTAGAATTACATCACATTAAACCTAAAGTGTCGGGGGGATTAAACGAATTCCATAATCTAATAACTCTCTGTTCTATTTGTCATAATTACGCACCTGCTTCTGAAAAAGATTTTATTCTTTATATTAATAAAAAAATAGACGGCAACATTCTAAATACATTTAGGCATTCTTTATACTCTATAAGTAAAAAAACAAAACAAGGGATGATTAAGCAATTTATCCAGGGGAAGCATCTAACAAAAGCACCAAAAGGATACAAGATTGTAGACAAAGAATTAGTTCTCGATGAAAATGCAGAAACAATTCCAAAAATTTTCCAGGAATTTTTAGATACAAATATAAGTTTAACTCAATTGGCAAAGAAAAACAACATGACAACATTAGGAATAAAAAAATTGCTCCAGAATACAACTTATTTAGGCAGAGTCAAATTTGCGTCCCAAGAAAGCAACGGAAAACACAAACCTTTAATCTCAGTAACCCTATTTAATAACATTCAAAACAAATTAAAACAAAAACAATGGATAAAATAAATGACAAACTTTTACCTTGACATTGAAACAACCGGACTAAATCCAGGCAAAGACAAAATAATCACGCTCCAGTATCAGGAATTGGACAGAGCAACAGGCCAACCTGTTTCAGAATTAAAAATTTTAAAAGAATGGGACTCCTCTGAAAAAGAAATCATTGAAAAATTTTTAATCAGCACAAAAATCAAAAGCGACTATCCTTTCAATTTCATTCCAGTCGGATACAACCTCGGATTTGTCAACAGTTTTCTGAAAACAAGAATGTCTTTTCACAATTTAAAACCCCTCTATATCCTCAGCAGACCATTTATTGATTTAAGAGCAATAGGAATTTTAATGAACAAGGGCGAATTCAAAGGGGCAGGTCTTGACCAATTAACTAAAAAACCAAAATTAAGCAACAATATCCCAATTTGGTATGAAAATAAAGAATATGAAAAAATAATTTTCCACATCAAAAATAAAACAAAAGAATTCATAGAATTTAATTCCTGGCTTTACAAAAAATTACCCTCGCTGTTAGAAGAATTTAACAGCGAAAAAATATAAAATGGAAGAAATAGAAAAACTTAGAAAAGAGAATGAAAATTTAAAACAAGAAACTGAGAGATTAAAATCTATAAAAGAGAATCAAAAAAAAGCCATGATTGAAAAAGCCTCGCAGGGATTCCCAATGTCTCGCCCGGCTTTTGGCTATAAATTCGTCAACGGAAAATTAACTCCTGCAGAAAACTTCAGGGAAGTAGAAGAAATTTTTGAAAAGTTTCTGATAGAAAATATAAGCCTGACAAAATTAGCCCAAAAACACAATTTCTCTGTTAATGGATTAAAAAAAATCCTGAAAAATTTCACTTACATTGGAAAAATAAAATTCAACAACCAAATCCATGATGGAAACCATCAGCCAATTATTTCTTCAACTTTATTTAATCATGTTCAGAATAAATTAGAGAGGTTAGGAATAAAAAAGAATTAATTTCTTTTTTGTTTCACTTTAAAAAAACTTCTGCGCAAATACCACGCCTACTTACCAGAACATTCTATATTAATAATATTAGATTTTGATGTTGAGAAAAATTGAATATGAATTTTGTGAAAATAATTTAATTAATTAAATTCTTGTTGTAGAATATATTTCTAATAATTCTAAAATGCTAAGGGGCCTGGCTTGTTCATTAACTTTGCGGCAACTAAATATTTGAGTCTTTGATTATTTGCACCTGGCAAAAGACTTCTCCTAACCCAAGAACGAGATTCATAATTCTCAATGAATTCTTTTGGGTCTTCGGCTCCAGACATGAAAATCCTCCCATACTCTCGTGCTTTCTTTGAACTCTTACTATTTAATATTTTATCAAAAACTTTCTTAATTAAATCATCTGTCATAATTTCCTTTAAATTTTTAGATTATTTAAACCTTCCTATCTTGTTACCATTTTAGAATAACTTCAACTTTCTAAATCCCAAAAAGGATTTGATTATTTCAAATCAAAAAAACTACCTCTTACTACTCTGCCTCTTCGCCCTTGCCCGTGAATCTCCTGGCTTGCACACTTCTTTTCTTCTGACATCTGCAACTAACAAATTCCTGTCATAATTTAGAAAGGCATTTATCAATTCCTTTGAATTTGAAAATTTAACAATTGCTTTTGACAGCGCAACCCTCGCAGCTTCAATCTGGCTTTTTTCCCCGCCGCCTTTAATCCTGATTGCAGCATCAAAATTTATTTCCCCAAGAATTTTTTCAGCAATTCTTATCGGCTCCTCAATTTTCAGTCTGTCAAACATCTGGAGTGTCTTGTAATCTTTTTTATTAATGCTCACTTTCCCAGAACCTTCTGTGAGAATCGCTCTTGCAACAGAAGTTTTTCTTTTCCCTGACACAACTATTTTTTTTATCATTTTGAAAAATCTTTTATTCTTGCAAATTTAGTTTTCTTTTGTTTCCCGGCAAGAATTTTCTTAGATTCCTGAAACTCTTTTGGAACTCCGACATAACATTTAATTTTTTTAAAAGCAATTTTCCCCCTGCCTTTTCTATGATCTGGGAGCATGCCTCTTATTGTCCTCTTGACCATTTTCTCACTTGATTTAGAATGCCTCGGACCCTTTTGACTATGCCCAACCCTGCTTCTTTTTTCTTCAAAGCCTTTTTCAATATTCTTTTTGTTCCCGGTAATAATTATCTCCTCACAATTTAAAATAATTATTTCTTCTCCTTTTAGAGCCTCTTTTGCAGCATAACTAGCCAGTCTCCCTAAAACTGCATTTTTTCCATCAATTATTTTTGTCATCTTTCTAAAATTTTAATTCTTTTTCCTTTCGTTCGACCACGCTTTCGTTTGGCTTGTAGACGAGCGAATGGGAAGTTTTAACTTCACTTGGGCGGACGAGTGAGGATAAAGTATTTTTACTTTATCCGCTCCAGGATTTTTTTTAATTTCTTCAATTATACTTAAAACTTCACATTTTGATTTTAATAATTTTTCCTTTGCTTTTTCAGAAAAATTTAATGCAATGATTTTTATTTTTTTATTTACACTACCTTGCGAGAGAACTTTTCCAGGAATTACAACTGTTTCATCTTCTTCCACTTTTTTGTCTATTTCTTCAAGATTCAAATTTGCCCTGTTTTTTCTAGGACCAGAAAGAATCTCAGCAACTCTAATCCACGCTTTATTTTTTTTAGCAGCAATTATAGTTTTAACTAATTCTGTGCTAGTCTTCTTCTGCATTTGTTTTTCAATTTTAGTTTTAGTTTTTATCATTTTAATTTAACGAGAAGTATTAACTCCCCGCTAACGCCGAGTTTAACTCGCAGGTATAAATTTGAGAAGATATGGGTATTTAAAGTTTATGCGAGATTGGGAATTGAAGAAACCATTGGTTGGATAGATTCGCGACTTTCGTCGAGTGATGTAAAAAAGTCGTCCACCGGAACAGGACGGGGAAGGCGAGTTTATTGGGAAGCGACAAATTGAAAATACTAATAACGACTTCACAATGGACGAGTTGTGTGAGAGGAAACCGCTTAGGTTTCCTTCAAATGCGAGGGACAGGATTTGAACCTGCGTAAGCACTAAGCTAACAGCTCTTGAGGCTGTCCTGTTTGACCACTCCAGCACCCTCGCTTAAAATTACCACCAATTATCTATATAAAAACTTTTAGAATTATTTAATTTTCTTAGAAACTTCTGCCAAATCTTTTTTCAAAATTTCAACAGATTTCTTGAAAATTTCTTCAACACTTAGTTGTCCAAAAGACTCCAGTGTAATTACTAATTCTTTTGTTGGAACAAGATTTATTGAATCTTTCTTATGCCTCCTGCAAACTTCTATGCAGGCTTCGCACATGTCGCACTCTGAACTGTTTCTAACAACAACCTTGCTGTCTTTAAAATCAAAAACTTTTTTAGGGCAAATATCAACTACTTCTTTTGGACAATCTTTTTCTAATTTCACATCAACAATATTTCTGTAAAACATTAATCCTGGGGAAAATTTGGCATGGTCTGTGCCTTTCCCTGCTTTCACTATCGCAACAATATTTAACTCTTGTCCTTTGTTCAATGTTGTTATTGGAATGCCCTCATAAACAATTTTAACATTCCCTTTTAATTCATCAGAATAAACAGTTCCTTCTTTTTTCACATCTAATTTTAATTTAAAGGTTGTTTTTTCATTCACTGATTTGTCTGTTTTTATGGGAATCAACCCTATTCTGTGAGCAACTGTTTCATCATACAAAGGGGAATCATTTTTTGAAATTTCCACCTCGTCAACAGCAAGCACAGGAATCTGGTTCATATATCTTCTAATAGCATTTGCCAAACTTTCCTCTACTTCTGCAGTAAATGTAATCTGATTATCTTTTTTATTTATTAGTTTCATTTTAATCCTAAGCTGGCTTTCATTATATCATACTTAAATTTAAGAGGGAATAATTCTTCTTTAGGCATTACATATCTTTCTTCAGCGATTCTAAGGTATTCCTTTATCTCATTATTTTGCATTTCAATAACACCTTTTACTTGAGGTAAATCTTGATCTGCTTTTAAATCTAAAGAATTTTCTATCAGACCCTCTACTAATAATGTTAATCCTTCTCTTATTTTTCTCTGTCCGTCTGTCATTTTATTTTTTAATTTTCTTTACTTTTAAAGTTATGGTCGTCTTCCTCTTCTCCCTCCTTTCTTCTTTGGTCCTCCCCGTGGAATTCTTGTAGCATCCAGAATATTCAAAATCTTAAAACCCTCTCTTGACAAACTTTTCATTATCGCACTTGTTCCCGGGCCTGGAGCAGGGTTGCCTGTCTTTGCCCGAATTTTAACATAAAATGATTTAATCCCCAAGTCCTTAACATTTTCTGAAATCCTTTTTGCAATAAACATCGCGATTGTCGGATTTGCCTTAAGTCTGCCATGTTTTGTAACCATTCCCCCTGTAACTTTTGCAATTGTCCTCCCTGACATATCTGTAGCATGAACTATTGTATTATTAAATGAAGTGTAAATATTCAAAATCGCCTCATAAGATTTTTGCTCTTTTTTCTTTCGTTCGGCATCCTTGGCGGACGAGGTAGAAGTTTCACTTCTGCCAACTGCTTTTTTAACTTCAACTTTTTCTTTGCCCTCAATGTTTATATCTCCTTGCATTGAGGGTACACTCTTGAGTGCTGTTGCCTCCTCAATTTTCTCAGGATCAGCTTTTATTTCCACTTTTGTTTTAATTTCTTTTTCACTCATTTAAAATAACCTCCGTACATTTTTTGAATGAATGGGAATTTTCTATTCACTTTCATTTTTAACAGGTTTTTCTTGTTTAATTTCTTTTGATTTATCTTCTTCCTTAACTTCCTCTGCTTTTTTTCCCACCTTTACTTTTTTCCTCTTTTCTTTCAAGGAAATCTTTTTCTCCAATTCCACAGGAACAATATATGACGGACTATTAACAATTTTCCCATCAACTAAAATTCTTTTATGCGTAATTAATTGTCTTGCACTCTTTGTAGTTGTCGCAAGTTTTTTATTCACAACAACTGTCTGAAGCCTTCTCTTAAGATAATCTTCTTTATCCAAGGACAAGACATCTGCTATTGAATTAACTTCCAGACCAATTTTTTTCAATCTTACAAACAAATCCTTCTGCTCCTTTTCATCAGCGGAAATCAATTTTTTCGCCTGCTCTCTGATTGATTTAATCCTGGCATCTGCTTTCCAAATTTCCCTTTTATTTTTTAATCCAAATTCTTTTTTTATTTCTGCTTCTTCCTCAATCCTCACTTTATCAAAAGGTCTTTTTGGCTTTGAATATGTTTTATGTTTTCGCTTCATTTTATTTCATGCAACTTTCTTTAAGAATTTCTTTGTTTACAATTTGTTTATTTTTATTTAGTGTGAAAGTTATTGGAGAACTTCCAGGTTTATTATTGTATCCTCCCCAAGCAAGAGGGACGATAACTTTTATAGTATAACCCTCACTTTCTTTAGAAACACAATAGTTGCCTCTAAGATGATTTTCTAATTCTTCACAACCAACTTCTTTATATCCCCCGCCTGTAACAGAACCACAAGTAGCACATATAATTGAAAAATCATTTGCATTTTCATTAAAAATAGTTTTAATTTCCGAACAATAATTGTCTATTTCTGGCTTCACAATTTTAAATAATTCTTCTGAAGAAGATTCTCTATGGCTAAAATAATAAAATCCAGACACCACCATAATGAAAACAATAATTCCTCCAATAATCAAACTTAATTTTTTATTTTTCATTTTTTCCTCGCTTTCTTTTTAATTCCGGCTTTTTTCTTATTTGGCCTAAAATTACTTCTTGTCCTTTGCCCTCTTGTCGGAAGTCCGGACATGTGCCTAAAGCCCCTGTAAGATTTAATCTTTTTTAATCTCTTGATATCAAATTCTTTTTGCAATTCCAAATCACTCCCACTCAAATGTTTATCCTCCCCTGTTGTAAAATCAACCCTTCTATTGACAATATATTCTGGAACTTTAGGATTTTTTATAAAATCAGATATTTTCTTTATCTCCTCGTCAGTCAAGGAACCTATTTTTTTGTTTTTGTCAATTTTTAATACCTTGCAGACAGCATTGGATAAACTCCATGAAACTCCTTTTATTTTTGTAAGTCCTGCATAAACTTTCATTTTGCCTTCTATATCTTTTGCAAGAATCCTGATTACTCTGTCTTCGTCTTTCACTTGTTTTTGTAATTCTTGTTCTGTCATTTGAATTTCTTTTTCGGTTTAATTCGAATGAATGAAAATTTTATATTTGCTTTCATTTTACAAATAAATTGTATCTTTCAATGTTTGTCAGTTCCTGAAAAATTCTCCTTTCAACAGCTTTTTCAGGATCAGGCAAATTTTGTATTTGCTTTTTCATGTCTTCAAAAGATTCAAATTCTTTTTCTTTTCGTTTAGTTATTATTTCCTGCATGTGTTTTTTTCCAAATCCCGGAAGCAATTCAATTTGATGAATCCTTTTATTTATGGCTTCTGACTTATTGAAAAACTCAATAAATCTTTCTTTCCTTTCACTGACCACCTGCTTTATAAAATCTTTCAATTGGTTTTTTGCAGCTTCAGTTAATTTTTCCCTGCGAAGCCGTCCAAGAATATAATATATTTTTTCACGCTTTCCTTCGCCAATGTAAACTTCTTCACCAATCTCTAAACTCTCCCCTCTTCGCGGAACAAGTTCTAAAAGTGTCAGGTTTGCCTTTCCTATGGCCTGGGCTATTGGCATCATCTTCTTCTCCAAAGGATACCCGTTTGGTAGAAACTCTAAAATTATTGCAAATTCTTCTTTCATTCAAAATAACCCCCAATCTTCTTTTTGGATGCATGAAAATCTTTGATTTACTTTCATTTAAATAATCCGTCCTATTTTTATTTGGATGAATGGAAATTTTATATTTACTTTCATTTTGTTTATTTAAATTCTTTAGCTGTTTCAAGTATTTTTTTTGTTTCATCTTCGTCTAAACTAACATCCACAATCTTGTTTAAATCTTCCTGATTCTCCGGCAGCAAATCAATTATCTTCACTATTTGTTCTGTCTTTAATTTCATCATATCCAATTCCCCAAGTTTCTTCTTTAATTCCTTGGCTTCTTTTGGTTTCAATTTTGTGAATTTTTTTATAAATCCCTTTACATCTGTGCTGTCTGTTTTATCAAGATATTCAACAGCTTCAGCCATGCTCAAAAGTTCAGTAGTTTTTATCATTTTATTTTCTTTAAATGGATTGCTTCAATTAAAAACCTTTTCTCTTTGTTCTGGTCTTTAATTTTGATAACATATGCTTTACCTCTTTTACTCTCAATAATTCCTGTTCTTCCCTGAAGAGTTTTCGGAAAACTTGATTGAACAGCAGGTTCCATTACAACTGCCACAGAATCGCCTTTTTCAAATTCCTGAAAGTACTTACTAAGTTGCAATTTCCCGCGGGTTCTGACTGGTTTTCTGCGCACCATAAATAATCCAGAAATAAATGATTTAAAAAACTATCCTTCCTATCAAAACCCTCTAAAACTATTTGTCTCTCTTGGTACGCCTTTAATTACATTATCATGGCATAAATCCCCATTTGCCCTTGCTGTTTCCATATTTTGAAGTATTGCATTGAACATCTTTTCACCCCAAACACTTTTTCCGCATTTCTCGCAAAAATCTATTACACATTCATCAGAAACTTCAGCCCCGCAATAAATACATTTCTTTGTCATTTTCCTCTTTTAATTTTAGCAATGTTGAAAAAACAGAAACAGGTTTATAAATTTTTAGGTGGTTTTTACTCATATCTTTACGTTATAAATTTATTTGCAATGTCGCGTACGAATTTCATTCGTAACGCAAAGCATCAGCTGGTTTTAATCTTGAAGCCTGGTAAGCAGGGGCAACACCTGAGATGCAGCCAACTAAAAATGAAAATCCCAGTGCTCCTAAAATCAAATACCATGGAAAAGCAGCCTTTAATAAATCTGTGCCGAGGCTGACACTTGCAATGTATTCTGCTGTTTTTCCCAAACCTATTCCAATTCCAATGCCAATCGCCCCGCCCACTAATCCCAAAAGCCCTGATTCAAATAAGAAAATAAATAAAATATCAGAATTTCTTGCACCAACAGCTTTCATGGTTCCTATTTCTTTTGTTCTTTCTATGACTGCAGTATACATTGTGTTCATAATTCCAACACCCCCAACCAAGAGAGAGATTGCAGCAATACCAACTAAAACAGCCTGAACAACTGCAAACACACTTTGAAAAGTTTCAAGTAATTGCTCAAAAGTCTGAACAGAGAAAGTTTCTTCCCCTTCTTTTTCATTTCTCGCTTTTCTTAACTGTTTTTTAATATCTTCTGCAACATCAGCAGGCTCATAACCAGGCTTTATCTGAACATAAATGGCGTCTATTTCATCTTGTTTATCAAAAATTTCTTTAGCTGTTTCAAGAGGAATATAAACTTGTGAATCATCCTGCGGGTTGCCTATTTGCCCCATTACCCCGACAACTCTGAATTCTTTATTTTTAATAATAAGCTTATCTCTTAATTGAACTGCTTTGTCAAAAAAACCATTGTCTTTGGCAACTAAATAACCTATAACAATTTTATATTTGTCTTCTTCTTTCAAGTCTCTTCCTTCTGTAGTTTCAAAACCCCCTATTTCTTTGAAAACATCTGCGCTTTCATCTGTTGGCAGACCAATAACAAAATTTGCCTTTGCCTCGTCTTTAAATTTAATTAAAGTAGAACCATAAATAATTTCAGCAGCCATATCAACTCCTTTTGTTTTTTCAATAACTTCTAAATCTTTATCAGTTAATTTATCTGCACTTGCAATCATGCCTATTCCCATTCCGCTTCCGGGCATAACAATTAATTTATTTGCACCCATTTGTTCAAAAGTTTCTGTTAAATATCCCTGAAGCCCCTGCCCCAGACTAATCAAAGCAACAACAGCAGCAATCCCAATAAAAATCCCAATCATAGTGAGCCAGCTTCTGAGTTTTCTTCTTCTGAGATTATTAAATGCAAGAGAAAAATGGTCTTTCATTTTAGTCCCTCTTTGTTACTTTTGTGATTATTTCATAATCTTGATTAGGATAGTTTGTATTAGCTGTTTGAATAAATAAATTGTATATTTTATCCATTTTATCACAAAAAATTTTTTTGATGTTTGTTTCCTCAAACAAGCCTTTCCTATAATTTATAGTAACAATTTTGTCTTTATCAAAAGAATAATTTGAAATTCCGGTATCGTCAAGAATTTTTCCTTCCCAAATATCTTTTTCTTCCCCATCAATTATTAGTTTTAATGTTAATTTGCTCATCTTCAACTCCTACCCTCTTTAACTTCTTGTTCTGCTAATATTTTTTCCATCCAATTGGCCTTTTCTCTTAGAAAATCTATTTGTGTTTTTGCATCAATTTTAGTAAGAAGCTTGGCCAAGGTTTGAGTAAGAGGTTGTAATATATTAAACGTTGGGCTTCTATAAAAAATTCTATTTGTTTCTCCATCTTTTTCTACATAAAACACTGTTGAACGAACAACATAAAATTCATTTTCTTTTATAGGGTTTCCATATTTATCAATTTCCATCTTCAACTCCTCCCCCTTTTCAACTTCCTTTTCTTCATAACTCTATAACCAATATAACAAAGAACTAAAACCCCAATTATAATGTAAATTATATAACTTGGTTTTTTAACAAGTCCTAAATCCTGAGCTTGTTTTAATGAATAAGTTTTTAAGATAAGATTTTTAGTTTCTGTAAATTCCTTGTTTGTTGCGTCTTTGAATTTTAAAACAACAGGCAGGCTTATTGTCCCGGAAGCGTCCTCACTTATATATGCTTTATATTCAACACTATCAAAATCATCGCTGTCAATGTCTCCTATATACTGCTCTTTCCCTGATAAAAATTTTATCCCTTTAACATTACTCACACTTAAATAAATAAACTTAACATCAGCCAAACCAGAATTAACTATTTTTATTAAAAAAATATTTTCTTGTCCTTTAATTAATACAGAATCCTCTAATGAAACTTTTAGTTCTGGCTCTGAATTAACTGTCACACTTATTAATTCTAATTTTAAAGAAACATTCCCCTCGTCATCTTCATAACTAATCTCTACAGGAATTTTGTAAATCCCGGAAGCTGTTGCAGGAAGAACTATTAATTTAAATTTAAAATCTTCTTCATCTCCGTCGTCTAACTCGTCCAGGAATTTTTCAGAACTTGACTGATAAGGTGCAAAAGGAACATCTTCAGACAAATCTAATTTAACATTTAAATTATACACATCGTCCTCAAAAATATTTTCTATTTCAATAACAATATTAACTATTTCCCCAGGAGCCACTTCTTGCGGAGAGCTTGAAACATCTGTGATTGAAACAGCTGAGATAAAGTTTAAACTAAATAAGACACATACTAAAAAAATTATTGGGTTAAAGGTTTTCATTTTTTTATTAATCTATATTTATTCCTTCTAATATTTTCTCTAATTTTATGTTTCTTTTTGCAGTATCATTAAAATAATTTATTGTATTTAATAGCCTTTCAGCATATCTTTTTTCAACTTTTCTTTCTGAATTTTTTAAAGCTTCATATAGTTTGACATCTTTTTCATATTCTGTACATAAAATATTATTAATGTCTTCTTCAGTCCCTACAATACCCTCTATATCAAAATGGAAATCATCTTCATAATTATCCAAAATTAATCTATGACCATGCTTTTCGGCTACTGTTTTTGTTATTTCGTAGACTTTGGCAGCTAATTCAAAATTTTCAGGATTATTAATTTCTATTGAGCCTACTGCGTCTATTCTATAAACTAGTAATTCTGTTTTTTCATCTTCAGTTGTACCACTATTTAAAAAAATTAAATTATGTGCATAATCTAATACTTGACGGCCATTCTTTATTTTCATTTTCTGTCTTATTCCAAATCATCTATTATTTATAAATCTTTAGTTTTGTTACTTCTAAATAATTAAAACACTTACTTTACTATTTTCCCGTCTTTTAATTTCAGGATTTTTTTAGAATATTTTACAAGTTCCAAATCATGAGTAACAAGAATTATTGTTTTTCCTTTTTTATTCAGGTTGACAAATAATTTCAAAATTTCTGCTCCTGTTTTTGTATCTAAATTTCCTGTTGGCTCATCAGCCAAGATTACATCCGGGTCATTTGCTAATGCTCTTCCAATTGCAACTCTTTGTCTTTCTCCTCCTGAAAGCTCGTTTGCCAAGTGATTTTTTCTGTGAGTTAATTTAACATCTTCTAAAATTTTTTCTGCTCTTTTTATTCTTTCTTGTTTATCTATTCCCTGAAAAATCATAGGAAGCATAATATTTTCCAAACTTGTCATGGTTGGGATTAAATTAAAAGTCTGAAATACAAATCCTATTTTCCTGCCTCTGATTTGTGCCAAATCTGATTCATCAAGATGTGCGATATTTTGTTCATCTAAATAAATTTCTCCTTTTGTCGGCAAATCCAAAGCCCCAATCATATTCATCATAGTGCTTTTCCCAGAACCGCTCGGCCCGACGATTACTGCAAAATCTCCTTTATTTATTTTTACATCAACTCCGTCAAGAGCTTTGACTGTGCTTTCCCCCATTATGTAAAATCTTTCTACATTATTTAATTTGATTATTGTATCTGCTTTCATGTTGATTTTATATTTACTTTTATCTATTGTTCTCAGAATTAGGCTCTGAGGCACCACACCTCTAAAATCAAAGGTGCCTGATATATTTAAATTTACCTATCACAAGTTTTTTAAACTAATTTCAAGAATTACTAATATGATAATACCAGTCAGGTGCTTCAGCTGCGGAAAACCAATCAGCCACTTGTGGGAGCAGTTTAAACAGCGGGTAAAAGAAGGCGAAAAGCCAGGAAAAATCATGGACGAACTTGGGTTGGAACGCCCTTGTTGCAGGTCTGTATTTCTAGGGCAAACTGATTTAATTGAATTGGTTGGCAAGTTTAAGAAAAGTTAAAATGGGCAATTCTTTTAAAAAATTAATTTCAGAAGGTTTAGCTGAAGATGGATATTTATCTCATAAACTAATGGAGTTAGATAAATCAATAAGTCCTGTTTTTTGTATAGATGCTGTTTTAGTTCCAGAATCAGATAAACCTCAAGCAATTTTGTTTTATAGAGATAAAACTAATTTTGCTTCTCCAAAAACTTATTGGATAGTTGGGGGGAGGGTGCAAAAAGGCCAGACGATGATTAAGGCAATCCAAGATAAAATAAAAAAAGAAACAGGTTTAAATTTAATTGTGAAGAAAGAAGACCAATTGTTTACAGAAGATTTAATCCATATTAAAAAAGAAGATGGAAAATTTTATGTAATTGATTACTTGCCAAAGGGAGTAAAGCAAGAAGATATTTATCATACCCCTTCAACTTGTTATTTAGTTAGAACCCCTCCTTTTGAGGAAATCAAAGACCTAATTTGTCCAGGGAATAAAAATAGCAGTTTCAAAGTCATAGAAACGATTGACCCCGCATTGAACCCATATATCCAAAAAGCAATTTCTCTCGCTTGGAAAAAGTGTGGTTACAGTTTGTAATTATCTAACCCCCTGACAATATACTAAAAAAGATTAAGGCAGTGATTAAATGCAGGATTATTGAAGAAATAATTCCAGTATTACTAAAATAGCAAATTTTTCTAAAGATTAAAGGCACTATTTGGTCTGTCACCAAACTCAACCCAATTCCTAAAAAGATTATTAGTATTATGTTAAAACTGTTTAGTAAAATTAAAGGAATAATAAATACTAAGATTAAAATCCCAAAATGAAGATGATGAAAATCAAAACCTGTTTTTTTTCTTAACCAACAAGTAATTGTTTTTGATTTTTCTTCAGGAGTTCCATAGGTTTCCATGTCATGCCATAAATGAGAAAAAATTCTTATAATTATGAATGTTGCAAATAAGGAAATTAAGAATGCAGTTATCATTTAATTCTCCACCTTGCAACATAACCACACTCTCTGCAGGTTACTGATTTAATTTTGTTTTTAATTCTTATTTTTGGATTTTTATAAAGTGTTAAACATTTTTTACAAAACAATTTCCTTTTTTCTTTTAGAGAAATATTATGCTTCATCGCAAGTCGTTTTATTTTTTTAATTTCACGAGAAGTTTTATTTTTAATATCCAAAAAAAATTCTTTAATTTCTTTTTTTGCCTCTGTTTTTGAGATTTTTTTCATAATTAAGAGAAGATTCAATACTTTAAAAAATAAGTGAGACGACATCACTGCTTCGCGACTTGTGGGTCACTAATACAAATGACGTAATCGCCTTAACTTCCAAGTTCGGAATGGAGATTGGGTGTGACACGATTACTATGGTCGTCTTCAAAATTTTAAAATTGTTTGCATTTATAAAACCTTTTATACAAAAATGCGGAAGAAAGGATTCGAACCCTCGCAGGCACTAAGCCAATTGGTCCTTAACCAATCCCGTTTGACCACTCCGGCACTTCCGCATATTTGAGGAGTGGGAAAACTGTTTGACCCGAGCATATTTGCGAGCCAACCATCTCACCCTTGATGTGAGCAGGTATGGGAGTTCTCCGGCACTTCCGCGTAATTTTTAAACTATTCCTATCTTTAAAAATTATATGCCCGGGTAGCTCAGTCTGGATAGAGCATCAGGTTCCTAACCTGGAGGTCGCAGGTTCAAATCCTGTCCTGGGCGTTTGATTTGAATCCTGCTTAAATGCAGAAAAATTTATGTCGTTGGTTTCGTTCGAAACTGAAATTTCGGACGACGGAAGAGCAAAGCGACCCACAAATCCTGTCCTGGGCGTTCGTAAACTTTATTAAACAACTTTTCACTGATTATATTAGATTGTGCGATTTCCTTCGGATTGCAATAGAGAAATCGCTTCACGGAACAGGAAGGGAGATTCCAAAGAACAGCTTAGGCGAGCGATTTCGTGGTAGGGAC
>DAOWJK010000050.1 GCA_030640395.1 Nanobdellota archaeon
GCAAAAGAATTTTTATATAAAACAAAAATCCTCCCTTTAATCACAAAAAAAGATTCTTTACAATCTTCTTTAGACGAAATAGTAAAAAGAACGAAACCAGTTCCATATGAGCAAATCCCAAGTAAATCCCTAATAGAGTTTGCTAAAACTATACACCTAATTTTAGATAGAGAAACAAACCCCAAACCTTTAAAAATTAAAATTCTCTCAACATTTCATGACAGAAAAAGAATCTAAAAAAAGTCCAAAGAGTGCCAGAGGGCTTTATTATTATTTAAGGCAGGCATGGAAAAAACCTGATAAAAAAACTCTTAGAGAAAGAATGGTTGGTTGGAGAAAATCTCAAGTGTTTACAAAAGTTGACAAACCACTTAGACTGGACAGGGCACGGGCTTTAGGTTACAAGGACAAAAAAGGATTTGTTGTAATTAGGATAAGAGTGAAAAGAGGGGGGCATAAGAGATCGAGACCGAATAAAGGGAGAAGAAGCAAGAGACTGCACACTCGAAAAACTTTGAAGATGAGTTATAAGTGGATTGCAGAACAAAGAGTTGCGAGAAAATACAAAAACCTTGAAGTGTTAAATTCATATGAAATTGGAAAAGACGGAGTTCATTATTTTTATGAAGTAATTTGTGTTGACCCAAGCAGGCCGGAAATAAAAAATGACAGAACAATAAACTGGATTTGTGAACCTCAAAACAAAAAACGCCCAATGAGAGGACTGACTTCTGTAGGAAAAAAATCCCGTGGATTAAGAAGCAAAAATCCAATGAACAAATCAAGACCAAGTGTGAGAGCAGGGAAGAGGAGAGGGAAATAATATGGCGACTATTGGAATCGAAGTTTATAGTGAGTATTGGGAAAATGAATTCCAAAATTACGTTACAAGTTTTTACGTTGATGAAAGACTTCTCACATGGGATAGACTATGCTGTTCTCCTGAAAGGATAGCCACCTCTGCCCATGATATTGCTATACGTGAAAAGATTCCTTCTCCAAAGTATGAAGTCAGATTATTAAAAAAACCATTACCAAAAAGATTTGGAAAAACTCGCTTTAGCCTAAGATTTTTTAGGCCCCCTCAAGAATTCCAAGATAAATTAGAATATCTATTAAATTCAAAATTAGAATTTCAAAGATCAAAAAAGTTTTTAGCCCAAGTTCCGCAAGTAGCAAAGATTATTGTACAACCATAATAACAGATTCCAAAACCCTAAAATTATTTAAACTTTAACTTTTTTATTTCTTTTATGACTTCAAAAAAACATTTCACAACAGAACAAGCAAAAAAAATTGGTGATAAACTTGGAATTAAATGGGACAAATTTGATATTGAACAATTTAGAAAAGGCATGAATGTTGAACTTGAACACGGAACTATGGATGAAAATACAAATGTTACAAATGATGACCCACTATTAACTGGAAAAATAACTCTGGCACACCTAAACGAATTTCCAGACTACTACACCAGATTAAAAAAAATGGAAGAAGAGGCTGAAGCAGAATTAGTTAGCGAAAATGTTTAGATAAAAAAGGATTTTCTGATATGCAATACCATCTATCTTCAAGACCTATAACGTTGTCAGCATCAGGAAATGGAGATTCTCCTTCATAACAAGCTTTTAATTTACTAGGAGACGAATTTCCTAAAATCGTATAAAGTTTTTCCCCTTCAACCACTAATAAAAAATCTTCTACATTTCTTCCATGTCCATAAAAATCATAATACTCTTCCAATCCTTTTCCCTTGACTACCCTTATCTTTTTTACTTCATCAATCATAAAATTATAAAATTTATAGTTTTAAATAAATTTATATTCTAAAGTATACACATCCCAAATCTTAAAAACTCATTCTCCTTAATTTAATTATGGTGATAAATATATTTTATGTCATAGCAATTATCGGGTTGGCCTCAATTATTCTCGGAACTTTTTTGCTGTCTCTAAAAAAGCGAATGAAAAAAATAATATTTCCTCTGCTGTTAATTGGCGGGATTTGTTTGTTGATTTATAGTTTTTACATTCAGGATATGATATTTATAATTCTGCAATCAGTTTATATTATCATAACAATTTACGGATTAATTAAACTAAACTCTTACTGTTTTTCGTGCGATTTCCTTCGGATTGCAATAAAGAAATCGCTTACCTGAACAGGAAGGGAAAATACAAAAAAACCGCTTAGGTTGTTTTGATATGAGATATAAAAAACTTGCAGAACTTTATCAGGAACTTTCAAGCACAACAAAACGTCTTGAAAAAATAAAAATACTCTCTAAATTTTTAAAACATCTTTCTGAATCAGACAGAGATGTCATGTATTTATTACAAGGAGATATTTATCCAGAGTATGATGAAAGAAAAATTGGGATAAGCAATCAGCTCGCAATAAAAGCAATTTCAAAAGCAACAGGAACAAAGCCAAAAAAAATAATTCACGAATGGAAAGTTGTCGGGGATTTAGGAAAGACTTCTGAAAAATTTACCCTCCACAAAAAACAAGCAACACTTCATTCACATGTTATAACAACTGAAAAAGTTCTGGAGAATTTAAGAAAACTCCCTGAATTAGAAGGCAAGGGAACAGTAAATAAAAAACTGGCATTAATTACAGAACTCCTGACATCTGCAGAACCTCTGGAAGCCAAATATTTAATCCGGACGCTAATAGGAGATTTAAGAATCGGTGTTCAGGAAAGCACAATACGAGAGGCGCTTTCCTCTGCGTTTTTTGACAGGGACAAAGAAGCCTCAACAAAAATACAAGAAGCAATAGACAAGTCAAACGATGTTGCCCTGGTTTTTGAGATTGCGAAAAAAGCCAAAATAAAGGAATTGGAAAAAGTGTCTTTGGAAGTTGGCAAACCAATCAAAGCCATGCTCCCAAAAAAAGTTCCGACAATAAAAGAGGGTTTCAAGGAAGTTGGCAAACCCTGCATAATAGAATATAAATACGATGGATTCAGGTCAATCATTCACAGGCAGGGAGACAAGGTCATGATTTTCACGAGGAGCCTGGAAAATGTGACAAAACAATTTCCGGAAGTTGTTGAATACATAAAAAAATATGTAAAAGGAAATTCATTTATTCTTGATTCAGAAGCAGTTGGTTATGACAAAAAAACAAAAGAATACAAACCTTTTCAGGAAATAAGCCAGAGAATAAGAAGAAAATACAACATTGAAAAACTCCAGAAAGAACTCCCGGTAGAAGTAAATGTTTTTGATATTTTATTCCACAATGGGAAGTCCTTATTAAAAGAGCCTTTTGAAAAAAGAACAGCAATAGTAAAAAAAATAGTTGAGAATCATCCTTACAAAATAATCTGTGCAAAGCAAATCACAACCAGCGATGAAAAAAAGGCAAAAGAGTTTTACAAGAAAGCATTAAAAAATAATCAGGAAGGAGTTATGATGAAAAATATAAAGTCTTCATACAGGCCAGGAAGGAGAGTGGGCAATATGGTGAAGATGAAACCTGAAGAAAAGGATTTGGACTTGGTAATAACCGGCGCAGAATATGGAACAGGAAAAAGAAGCGGCTGGCTTTCGAGTTTTGTCCTTTCATGCAGGAAAGATGAAAAATATTTGGAAATTGGAAAAGTTGGCACAGGAATCAAAGAGAAGTCAGAACAGGGAATTTCATTTGAGGAATTAACAAAACTGCTCAAACCATTAATCACAAAAGAAAACGGAAGAGATGTAAAAATAAAACCAAAAATTGTCGTCGCAGTAACCTACCAGGAAATACAAATTTCCCCGAACTATGATTCAGGTTTTGCATTGAGGTTTCCGAGGTTCACTGCACTCAGACCAGACAAACCACTTTCAGAAATAACAAACCTGAATGAAGTCAAAAAAGATTTTAAAAAACAAAAAAGGAATTATCATTACGGGTAGGTTTATAAACTAATTTTTATATAATAAATCAAGATGGCTGGAAAAAAATCTAAAAGCAACTATAAAATCCAAAACATCGTTGCTACAACTTCTTTAGGAAAGCCAGTTCCTCTGACAAAATTGGCAAGAACACAGCCAAACACAACTTACGACCCAGACACATTTCCAGGTCTTATTTTAAGAATCAAAGAACCAAAATCAGCAGTTCTTGTTTTTTCTTCAGGAAATCTTGTCTGCACAGGAACAAAATCAGCTGCCCAGGTAAGACAGGTAATTCAAGCAGTAATAAAACAATTAAGAAAAATAAATGTCAAAATCACAATAAAACCAGTCATAACTGTCCAGAACATTGTTGCTTCAGGGACAATTAATCTCAAACTCAACCTGAACTTTTTGGCAATGGAAATGCAAAACACAGAATACGAGCCAGAACAGTTCCCAGGTCTTGTCTACAAACTAATAGAGCC
>DAOWJK010000045.1 GCA_030640395.1 Nanobdellota archaeon
CAGGCTTCTCTTTCTCATAAAACTCAACTGCATGCTTAAGTCTTGATTTTGATTCTGAATAAATTGTTAAAAGTTTTTCTCATTTTTTTACTTAGTCTCCTACATGAAAATAAAGATAAAGCCCGGAAAATTTGTCTATTGGACAGCCGGCAATTCTTGCTAAAGAACTTATTTTTTTATTATTTATTTCAGAAATCTCTCCTGACTTTTTTGATAAAATATGTTTTTTGAATTTTGCTGAATCTATGCTATTTAATTTCCCTTGCTGTGCCTTAATAATCTGCTTGAATTTTTCAAATGCTTTTCCTGAATAAAGAATTTCTTTTGCCAACTGAATTCCCTTTATTTTTTTTGATTTATTTTTTTTAGATAAATCTTCATTTTGTCCTTGTCTGTTTGTCATCTTCAAAAGTTGGCCTGCCAAAAATAAAGATTTCTTTTCTAAATCTTCAGGACCTTTTTCTTTTGGATTTAAAACCTTAAGCACATCAACTAATTCCAGGGCAGGGCCAATTCCGTTTCCTATTGGCTGGCTTCCGTCAGTCAAAACACACTTTAATTTTTTATTGAAATATTTTCCAAGCTGTTCAAATTTTTTCTTTAAATGCAGGGCTTTTGTTTTATCTACTTTTGCATTTTTTCCATAAGGAATGTCTATCAAAATATATTTGCTTCCTCCTGCAAGTTTTTTTGAAATTATTGACGCCAGCAATTGAGCTTCAGGGTCTATTTTCAGCATTTTTTCAACTTTGATTATTTTTGAATCTGCAGGAACCATGCCCAAAGCACCCCCCCACACCATGCATGCATTTGTTTTTTTCCCAATTTTTTTTAATTCGCTTATTGAAAATTCTATTTTAGCAATTGTTTCTATCACATCTGCGGTCCCTGCTGCACTGGTGATTGCTTTTGAAGAATTCTTTGGAACCAACAATCCAGCAGCAGCACAAATTGAAACCACGATTGGAGTTGTCCTATTTCCGGAAACCCCGCCAATACAATGTTTATCGACAACAAATTCATTTTTGAATGCAATCTTGTTCCCTGTTTTCAATATCGCCTTTATTAAAGAAATAGTTTCTTTCATGTTCATTCCATGATTATACATTGCTGAAATAAAAAGCGCGATTTCAGGTTCAGATAAAGAATTGTCCACAATATCTTTAATAATTTCGTCTATTTCTTCCGGGGATAATTTTTTCTTATTTAATTTTTTATTTATAAAAACCATGCTTTTTGGAGTTAGGTCAAGTTTTACATCCACTTTTTGCCCAACTCTTAAGCATAATCTTTTTTTAAGCTCAGAGGAAACTGCAATTTCGTTTTCTCTAACTAATCCTTTAATTGTATCTATAATTGTTGAAATCTCTTTAGAATTTTTTTTCAGGGTTTTAATAGAAACTCTGTCTTTTGTATGAACGCCAATTTTACTCGCTGTTTTTTCATTTAGCATTGCAACCGGAAGCCCGGCAGACCATTTTAGAAGTTTAATTTTTAATTCCATCTCTTTTAATTAAATGAATAAAACTATTTTTATATTTATGGTTATCTGGTAAGAATACCGGGAATTTTTTTGTTTCTGTAAACTTCAAGAATTATCAAGAGGTAAGCCAATATCAAAGGACCGAGGATTAATCCCAGAATACCAAATAAGAAGAACCCCCCAATCATTCCGATTAAAATTAATGATGAAGGCATTTGTGTTTTCTTTGAAACAATTATTGGTCTGATAAAATTGTCAATGGATGAAGAAACCAGCCCAAAAATTATCACCCCAAGAGCCGGAAGGGTATTCCCTGCAATGAGAAGGTAGATTGAAACAGGCACCCAGATAAGTGCAACACCTATTATAGGAAAAATTCCTACTAAACAAGATAATAAAGTGAGCATTAATGCATTAGGCACTTTAAAAATAAAAAGCCCTAATCCCAGAACAAGACCCTGGGCAATACCAATAACTATTTGCCCGTAAATAACAGAAGAGGTTATGTTTTTTGACATTTCAAACAGTTTTTTCTCAACATCTTTTGTAAAAGGCAATAAGCTTTTTATGTAAGAAGTCAGCTCTTCCTTATCACGAAGTACAAAAAATAATGTGAAAAATACAACCAGTGATTGCAGGAAAATCGTCGGGAAATTGAGAATGAGCGTGGAAAGGGAGTTCATTAATTTATTAGTTATCTTGGTTACAAACGAATGAATAACAGAACCAATTTCTACTGAGAATTCTTCTGAAGCAAATAACGCGGGAAAGATGCTTTTGAGAGGTTTTACAAAATCCATTTGCTGGGAACTTATGTAGATTTTAACAGACTGGTCTATGATTACTGGTGTTAAAAACCAAAGAGGCAAGACTATCAGCAGGATTAATAAAAAACAAATTAAAAAGGCAGAAATATTTTTTGACTTGGTTGTGCTGTAGAACCAGTTGTATACCGGCGTGAGAATAAATGCTAAAAGGATTCCGAAAATTATTGATAATAAAATTGGTTTTATTAAAAGAAAAGATAAAACTACAAGAACTGCTAAAATTACAGTAGACATAATCTTTCTAAAATAAACTTCTTCCATATCAAAACAACTCCCGACCTCGCTCGGGTAATTTAATATTTATTTTGTCCCTACCACGAAATCGCTCGCCTAAGCTATTCTTTGGATTTCCCTTCCTGTTCAGGTAGGCGATTTCTTTACAACTCCCGACCTCGCACGGGTTATTGATTTTAAATCTACTCCCTACCACGAAATCGCTCGCAATCCGAGACGGAAATCGCATGCAGACCACTTTTAATTTAATCATACAAATCAAAAGAAGTTTAAATTTATAAAGTTTTGTGATTGAAAAAGTTTATAAACAAAATGAAATTTTTTAATTTATGAATTTTATAAAAAAGATTTTTGATGGTGATGTTGACGAGAGTGTTCATTTGCAGTTTCAAAAATTTAGTAAAGGGGAATTTCAGAACCGGGCTTTGATTGAAGCAAAGAAAACAGGGAAGGGTTATACAATTAAGACTTCTGCAGAGTTTGTGAATGGGCTGGTCAGGGTTATGGCTGAGAAGTTGGGTGAGGAGAGTGCGAGGGTTACAGGTGCGATTGTGTCGACGCAGGATTTGACAGGCGAGTTAGAGTTCAAGGATAAAAAGCAGTTTCAGGGTGTGAAAAGATATTTGATTGACAGGGAAATGTCTGGAAAAGAAATTATTAATTTGATAGAGAAATTTCCAAAGAACTTTTTTGCTTTGAGTTTTGAAGTTAATGATAACAAACTAAAGATAAAGCCAAAAGCTCCGAAATCAGGGAAGCCTGGAAAAGAAAAAGAAGGAGGACCAAAAGCAGATTTTTGCAGGTTGAAAACTTCTGATAAAAATATTGCAGAAGATTTTGTTTTTGATACCCTAAAGGGCACGAGTAAACCAGATTTTAAAGAAGCGAAAATTAATCATGTTTTTTTCGTTGAAGAATTAATTTTGCCGGATGGTGAAAAAGATTTTGCGAAGATGAGGGAGATGGCTAAACGGAAAGGAAGAATTGTAAGAACAGCTGTGATTGATGGTGTTGAGATGAAGAAAGAATTTGGATTTGAGGTGTAGAAAAGTGAGTGAGAAACTTTTGTGAGAAGAGTTTGGGTTTGAGGCTTAATTAAATCGCAGGTTGTAAATGAAAAAGTGAACATCTAGAAACTCTTTCTGCATTAACTCCTTCTATTAATTCTGGAAAGTTTGCCATACGCCTTAATTCAGATAAATTATAAAATGAGGGGGAAGTAAATCCAAAATCTTCTTTGTCTGTTTCATAAATCTTAAATTTTCCCTCTTTATCCAATAATGGTTGGTCATTGAAATCTCCTATTTCATAAATATAAAGACCAGAGGTGTGCTCAAAAATTCTCCCAATAATTTCTTTGGGATTATCACTCTTAATGTAATCTCCTAATGTTTTTATTTCCATCTGATTTAAAAAGAAAAATTCTTTTTAACTATTTATATGCTATAGGGCATACAACCGCGAGCCATTTCATCAACCCCAAAAACCCCCACCGAATGTTTTATAAATCCAATTTTTCTTGATATTTTATCCAGGGTAATAAAATGATAATTCCGCGAAAATTATTGACAAATGCCAACAAGGAAATCACCGAGAAAAGGAAGTTTGCAGTTTTGGCCGAGAAAACGGGCCAATAAGTTTTTGCCTAGAGTGAACTGGACTGTAATTGATTCTAATTCTAAAAATATTAAAGGTTTTATTTGTTATAAGGCTGGGATGAAATCTGCAATTGTTAAAGATAACAC
>DAOWJK010000055.1 GCA_030640395.1 Nanobdellota archaeon
CAAAGCATTAATCAGCCCAGAAGGATAGCGGGTAAACTTGACTGCCGACGCATCAGCAGTAAATTCTCTTTTTCTTGAAATCGCCATCTGCACAAAATAAACAACTATCGGCGCAAGAATCGCCATCATAATTCCAATCAAAATAAAAATTCCCTTGTCCCTGTCATTTCCTCCTCTAAACCAAAGACTCCTCAAAAAAATCTGCGAAATAATCGCAATCATCCCCACCATCACAGCAACCAAAGTCATATACCTCATGTCATAACTCGCAACATGCCCCAACTCATGCGCCAAAACACCCTCAAGTTCCCGCTTGTCCAGCTTCGCCAACGCCCCCTCTGTCACACAAATCACAGCATGCTGAGGATCACGCCCCGACGCAAAAGCATTTATCTGCCCGGACTTCATAACATACAACTCAGGCATTGGCATCCCAGACGCAATTGTCAGCCCCTCAACCAGACTATAATACTGCTTGTATTTCTCACGCGAAGCTTTTTTAGCACCAACACTCGCAATAGCAATCTTATCTGACTTATAAAAACTAATTAAAATATAACTTAAAGAAAAAACAATTGCAACAATCATAATAATAAAAAACCAGCCTTCTTCCATTGCCAGACTAATAATATAACCAAACAAAACAAACACTGCAAAAATAATTGCCATTAAAAAAAACGAATTTCTTTTATTACGGGCTATTTGATCTCTAAAATCAACACGAACAGGTTTCATTTGAATTGACACAATAATTTAATTTGAATGAATGAAAATCTATGATTTACTTTCATTTTAATTCTGCAATTGAGAGTTAATCAAAACTTTTTGCTGAGAACTCCATTCTTCATCTGAATGTGATTTAATATACCCTACCCAAAATTTCAAGAACCAAAGTCTCTCTTCAAAATTTTTCTTTCTCTCTTTTTTTAACTCCTCAAAATCAATTTTCATTTTATTATTTCAAATTGCTCCTCAACACCAAACTCATTTATAAGATTAAATAATTCCTCTTTATTAATATTTTCCTTAAATAATTCATAAAGATGTTTCGCATCCTCAAGGTCTTTTTCATTTCCGCCTTTCCCCAGCATTAATTTATATGTAATCTGCATTTCTATCGGAGAGATAAACAAAAAACCATCTTTTAATTTAACTTTAATTTTATTCTTTAAAGAATATTCATGAACCTCATTAGAACTTTTTTTAAACTCCATATTTGGAACTGGTTTTCCTTTACGACAAAATCTTATTGCGTATTCATCAAGCATTCTAAATGCATCTCCAACATCAAGGGTATTAATACACTCAAAATCATTCTCCTCAAGCATTTCCCAAATTTCTTTAAACTTCTCCGAAGACATTTTAGAAATTAGTAAATCAATATCTTCAGTTGCCCTGGACCTCCCAAAAAGAATTGAAACATAACCAGAAACCAACACATAATTATCAAGATTTCTGCAAAAATCCAAAACAAATTTATCAAGTTCATTTATATTTTTATTCAAAATAATTTCTTTTCTTTCGAGATTAATTTCCATTAAAAAGACAAGTGTTGAGAGTTTTTAAGATTTGGGTTAATCTCTCAACAACTGATTCAAACCAATCAGAAAAACAACAACAGCCAAAACCCATGCACCAACTCCTTCTAAAAGATTAAAAACATTAGCCGCGTGAAGTCCAAGCAATACACTTGCCAAAATAACTAACCAAGCATTTATTTTTTTCATTTAACACCTCCTTTTATTTTATATTTCAAAACTTCAATTCGCTCCCAGAGAAGTCGTTATTAATTTACAATGTTTGTCGCTTCTCTAAAAGCTCACATCAACCTTCTTTTTCTCAGCCTCAGTTATCTGCAAATATTTTCTTTGTTTTTTTCCATAAAGTTTTGCGAAAAATGCTCCTGGCATTGTTATGCATAAATTATTATAACTCAAAATTGAATCATTGTAAAACTGCCGGGCATAAGCAACCCTGTCCTCTGTTGAAGACAACTCTCTCTGCAACTCAAGAAAATTAGTGTTTGCCTTCAAATCAGGATAGCCCTCTGCAATAGCAAAAATTGTTTTCAAGGCACTCTCTAATTGATTATCTGCCTTAACCTTTTCCTCAACACCTTTTGCACCAACAAGTGCTTTACGGGCATCAGTCACAGCTTTTATCGCTGCTTTTTCATGCTTAGCAAAACCCTTAACAGTCTCAATCAAGTTTGGAATTAAATCCGCCCGCCTTTTTAACTGAACATGAATCTGCGACAGAGAATTATCAATCCTGTTTCCTAAAACAGCAAACCGATTATAATAAATAAAAAATACAAACACTACTACAACTCCCATTCCAATTAAAATCCACAACCATAACATAATAAAAATAAACAACAAGAATTTATAAACTTAACTAAATTATTCTGGAACAAATTCTGGGAATTCTAAAAAATGTCTGTTTAACTTTTTAAGTTTTCTCTTTAACAAAATTTTTCCAAGTAGTACTTTTTTTTCTAACTTGTTTTCAATGTTTTGTTTTTCCTGTAAAAAGCTAATAATGTTTTTTATTTGTTGATTCCAAGAAGAATATTTTTCATCAAACTCTTTGGAACTTAAATCAGGAAAAGTTTGTTTCATAAAAAAAAGTTTTCTAGTTTGGAAATGAACGCTCCTAATCAATAAAAGTTCATAATCTGTTAGTTGGAATTGTTGCTCATTATATTTCCTTAAATAATTTCTTGCTTTTTCTAATTTATTCTGCTCAAGTAAATTA